>NZ_DAISHT010000132.1:0-9759 GCF_036822375.1 Pseudoxanthobacter sp.
CCCCTGATAGGGTCCGATCATGCGCACCCTGCCCATGCGTGCCGGGCCGGCCTTCCGGCTGCCCGCGCCGGGGGTGCGTGCCGCGGCGCCCGCGCCCGGATTCATCCGCACCGCGGCCGGGGAGCACTCCCCCGGCAGGCACGAGAAGGCAGGAGACCGTTTCCATGGTGATCTCGCGGATTTCGTCCGTCGTGATGACGGACCAGCAACTGCATGGTCATCATGCGCCCCGTCATGCCGGCGCGCTGGGCCACGCTGCGGAAGCCGCGATGATGATGCCGGCCGGCGGCGTGCGGTCCATGCTGCGCGAGGCCGGGCTGCGCCCCACGCGCCAGCGGCTGGCGCTGGCGGAGATTCTCTATTCCAAGGGCAACCGCCACATTTCGGCCGAGCAGCTTCATGAGGAAGCGCTCACCGCCCGCGTGCCGGTTTCGCTCGCCACGGTCTACAACACCCTGCACCAGTTCACCGAAGCGGGACTGCTGCGCGAGGTCGCAGTGGACGGCACCAAGACCTATTTCGATACCAACACCTCCGACCACCACCACTTCTTCATCGAGACCGACAATGCGGTCATCGACATTCCCGGCGACGGGCTGCGCATCGACGACCTGCCGCAGCCGCCGGAAAACATGGAGATCGTGCGGGTGGACGTGGTGGTGCGCGTGCGCCCGAAGCGCTGCTGAGCCAATCGTTGCCGGATGGCCGGATGCAAACGGGCGCCCCTGCGGCGCCCGTTCTGTTTTCCGGGGCCGCTTTCTCAGGGGCCGGCTTCCGGCGGCTGAGAAAGCGGCCAGACGGGGCCCGCGGCTTGCGCGGCCGCTGCTTACAAGTCCGCTACTTAACGGTCTCGTCCGGGTAGACGCCCCACAGATCGCCCTGCGGCGCATAGCCCTTGAAGCCCTTGCCGGTCACGCGGCACCACTTGCCGTCGCACGATTCGATGCCGACCACCACGCGGGGGTCGAGCGTGGCGGTGATGCGGCTCTTGTCGTCCGGCGACTGGTGCAGCAGCACCGGCTCACCGCCGCCCCACGGCGCCACCAGCGCCGTGCGCTTGCCGGACAGCAGGCTCCAGTAGACCCAGCCCTCGTCGCCCTCGGAATCGCGGATGCGGCGCCAGTTCTCAAACTCCTGCACCACCTCCACCGGCAGGCCGGAGCGCACGAAGATCCACTTCACCGCATGGTCGTTGGAAGGGCCGGAGCGCACGTTGACGCGCTGCGCCTTGAGCGAGACGAACCGCGGCAGCGGCAGGCCCGTGCCTTCGCTCGCCGCCTGCGCCGCAAGGGGCGCGGCCGCCACAGCGGCTGCGAGGCCAGCGACAATGACCGCACGCGCGGCACCGCGCCGCATCTGCCGCGCACGGCCCCGTGGCGCCTGCCCTGCCCGCTGCCCTGCCGCCGAAGCCACCGTTGAAAACACCATGACGGCTCCACACGCCTTCCCGAAGAGAAGGGCCTGCCGGCCCTGCGGCCGCGCCGTTGCGGCCGATTGTATTCGCGCCCGCCCGCCGCTAGACAAAACCGCAGGGCGCCGCACCGGCGGCGCGCACAGGCGCGGCCGCCACAGCGAAACTGCCGGCAGGATGGTTAATATCCGCTGAATCCGGCGCAGGCGATGCATCAGGCGCCATCGGCAAGGCACGGGATCAGGGCGACCGGACCATGACAACCAGAAAGAAGCCTCTCGTGATCGTCACCCGCAAACTGCCCGACGTGGTGGAAACGCGGATGTGCGAGCTGTTCGATGCCCGCCTCAACGAGACCGACCGGCCGATGAGTCAGGCCGAACTCGTGGCCGCGGCCCAGAGCGCCGACGTGCTGGTGCCCACCATCACCGACCGCATCGATGCCGCGGTGATCGCGCAGGCCGGTGCGCGGCTGAAGCTGATCGCCAATTTCGGCAACGGCGTCGACCACATCGACGTTCAGGCCGCGGCCGGGCGCGGCATCACCGTCACCAACACCCTCGGCGTGCTGACCGAGGACACTGCCGACATGACCATGGCGCTCATGCTGGCCGTGCCGCGCCGGCTGGTGGAAGGCGTGGAGATCATGACGCAGGGCGAGTGGCCCGGCTGGTCGCCGACATGGATGCTGGGCCGGCGCATTGCCGGCAAGCGCCTCGGCATCGTCGGCATGGGCCGTATCGGACAGGCCGTGGCGCGCCGGGCGATGGCGTTCGGCATGTCGATCCACTACCACAACCGCCGCCGGCTCGGCGAAGAGGTGGAGGCCGGGCTGGAGGCGACCTACTGGCAGAGCCTCGACCAGATGCTGGCGCGCATGGACGTGGTCTCCATCCACTGCCCGCGCACGCCGGCGACCTACCATCTCGTTTCCGGCCGCCGGCTGAAGCTGATGCGGCCCGGCAGCTACATCGTCAACACCGCCCGCGGCGATATCGTCGACGAGGCAACCCTGATCTCGCTGATCGAGAGCGGCGCCATCGCCGGCGCCGGTCTCGACGTCTACGAGACCGAACCGGCGGTCAATCCGCGCCTGCTGAAGCTGGCCCGCGCCGGCAAGGTGGTGCTGCTGCCGCACATGGGATCCGCCACGCTGGAAGGGCGCATCGACATGGGCGACAAGGTGATCGTCAACATCCGCGCCTTTGCCGATGGCCACCGCCCGCCCGACCGCGTGCTGCCGGCCACGGTTTAGGCGCGCTCAGCGGTTCGTGCTCAGCGGTTCCTGAGCCGGGCGGCGAACCAGAACGCCGCCCCCATCAGCCCCATGCCGCCGGCAAAGCCCAGCCCGCCGCCCCACAGCCCCCACACGGCCCCGCCGATGAGGTGACCGCCGAGCGCCCCTGCAATCAGCAGAAACAGCGGCGCCAGACATCCGATCGCTCCCATGGAGACGTTCTCCCCGTCACGCTTCCCGGCCGCCATTCTAGCCCGGCCCGCCGGCCCGGCGCGACCCGTAACCGTGCGGGCCGCGGCGGCAGGGGCCCGGCCGCGCGAACGGCTGTGCATGCCGCAAGAAAAGGCATGCAAAGGGAATGGCCTCATGCCAATCTTCGCACCACCGGGTCAAACGAAGGCCCGCAAAGGTGTTTTCTGGCAACGGCGGCCCGGACCGGCGCCGGTGGAGGGATCATGGTGACGAAGAAGATGGGGCTGACCCGGCGCGCGCTGACCGGGCTTGCCATGGCCGGCGTCGGCCTCGTTTCGCTTGCCGCGACCTCGGTGGCCGCGCTCGCCGCCGGCGCGCCGGAGTTCAAGCCGGCCATCATCTTCGACCTTGGCGGCAAGTTCGACAAATCGTTCAACGAATCCGCATACAACGGGGCCGAGCGCTTCAAGAAGGAAAGCGGGGTCGCCTACCGCGATTTCGAGCTGCAGAACGATTCCCAGCGCGAGCAGGCCCTGCGCAACTTCGCCCGTCGCGGCTATTCGCCGATCATCGGCGTGTCGTTCAGCCAGGCGCAGGCCATGGAGAAGGTCGCCAGGGAGTTTCCCGACCTGCAGTTCGCCCTGATCGATGCCACCGTGGAGCTGCCGAACGTGCACTCCGTGGTCTTCAAGGAAGAGGAAGGCTCCTACCTCGTCGGCCTGCTGGCGGCCGAGGCCTCGAAGACCGGCAAGGTCGGCTTCGTCGGCGGCATGGATATTCCGCTCATCCGCAAGTTCGCCTGCGGCTACGTGCAGGGCGTGAAGGCGGCGAAACCCGATGCCGAAGTGTTCCAGAACATGACCGGCACCACCGGCGAGGCGTGGAACGATCCGGTCAAGGGCGGCGAGCTTGCCAAGTCGCAGTTCGACCGCGGCGCGGACGTGGTCTACCACGCTGCCGGCGGCACCGGTATCGGCGTGCTGCAGGCGGCGGCGGATGCCGGCAAGCTCGGCATCGGCGTCGATTCCGACCAGAACTACCTGCATCCCGGCCATGTTCTGACCTCGATGCTGAAGCGCGTCGACAATGCCGTCTACAAGATCTTCAGCGACGCTCAGAACGGCAAGCTGAAGGGCGGCGAGGTCGAAGTGCTCGGCCTCAAAGAGGACGGCGTGGGCTGGGCGCTCGACGAATACAACGCCAAACTGATCACCCCGGAAATGAAGGCTTCCGCCGACAAGGCGCGCGAGGACATCATCTCCGGCAAGATCGTGGTTCACGACTACATGGTCGATCAGAACTGCCCGGTGAAATGAGCCCGTCGCAGCTGCGGCCGCACGCCGTCGCGGCCGGCCCCGCCGGCGATGTCTCTGCTGCCGTGCCGGCGCTCAGCCGGCGCGGTTTTCTGGGTCTTGCCGCGGCGGGGCTGGTGGCCGGCTGCGCCACCGCGCCGGCCGCACTCTACCCGGCCACGCCCGTGGCCATCGATGCGGCGGCCGCGGCGGCGCTGGTCTCCGGCTATCGCCGCCGCAACGGCCTCAATGCGGTCACCCTCAGTCCGCGCCTGATGCAGGCCGCGCAGGCACAGGCCCTGGCCATGGCGCAGGCCGGCCGCATGAGCCACGCCTTCACCGCCGCCGACACGCTGCCGCGCCGGCTCGACCGCGTCGGCTACGACTGGGGCGTTTCGGCAGAGAACATCGGCGCCGGCTACACCACCCTTGAGGCCGCCTTCAGGGGCTGGGTCGGCTCGCCGCACCACAACGAGAACCTGCTGCGCCGCGGCATCACCGAAATCGGCATCGCCGCCGCATCCTCGCCCTCGCGCTACCGCTTCTTCTGGGCCCTGATCCTGTCCACGCCGCGCCGCCATCCGCAACGGATGAGCCAGAGCGCCAGCTTTGCCGGATGGATGCCGCTATGACCGCCAGCGCCGCCCCGCCCGCTCCCCCGCCTGCGGCAGAAGAGGGCCGGCCGGCGGCCATCGAGCTCATCGGCATCGACAAGCGCTTCGGGGCGGTGCACGCCAACCGCAACATTCACCTGAAGGTGGAACGCGGCACCATCCATGGCATCGTTGGCGAGAACGGGGCCGGCAAGTCGACGCTGATGTCGATCCTCTACGGCTTCTATCAGGCCGATTCCGGCACCATCCTCATCAACGGGCAGGAAGCTGCGATCCCCGATTCCCGCGCGGCCATCGCCGCCGGCATCGGCATGGTGCACCAGCACTTCATGCTGGTCGATCCGTTCACGGTGCTGGAAAACGTCATTCTGGGGGCGGAGGGCAGCGGCCTGCTGAAAGGCGGCATCGGCCGGGCACGGCGCGCGCTGAAACGCCTTTCCGACGATTACGGCCTCACAGTCGATCCCGACGCGGAGGTCGGCAGCCTGGCGGTCGGCATCCAGCAGCGCATCGAAATTCTGAAGGCGCTCTATCGCGGCGCCGACATCCTCATCCTCGACGAGCCCACCGGCGTGCTGACCCCGGCGGAGGCCGACCATCTCTTCCGCATCCTTCATGTGCTGAAGAACGAGGGCAAGACCATCCTGCTCATCACCCACAAGCTGCGCGAGATCATGGCGGCGACCGATGCCGTGTCGGTGATGCGCCGCGGCGAGATCGTGGCGACCCGGCGCACCGCACAGACCACGGTGGAGGAACTGGCCGAACTGATGGTCGGCCGCCGGGTGCTGCTGAAGGTGGACAAGAAGCCCGCCGCGCCCGGCCGCCCGGTGCTGGAGGTGAAAAACCTGACGGTGACCGACGCCCGCAGCGTGCGGCGGGTCGACGATGTGTCGCTCACGGTGCGCGCCGGCGAGATCGTGGGCATCGCCGGGGTGGCCGGCAACGGCCAGTCGGAGTTGCTGGAGGCGATTGCCGGACTGGTACCGGCCGGCGGCACCATTCGCCTCGACGGCCGCGAACTCGATGGCGCGACGCGCCGCGACCCGGCGCGGCTGCGCGCACTCGGACTGGGCCATGTGCCGGAAGACCGCCACCGCATGGGCCTCGTCAACGCCTTCGAGGAGAGCGAAAACGCCATCCTCGGCTATCACGGCGATCCGGCGCTGGGGGCCGGCTTCCTGCTCGATCCGGCCCGGGTCCGCGCCCATGCCACCGCCGATATCGCGAAATACGACATCCGCCCGCCCGACTGCCGGCTTAAGACGGCGAATTTCTCCGGCGGCAACCAGCAGAAGATCGTGCTGGCGCGCGAGATCGAGCATGACCCGGTGGTGCTCATCGTCGGCCAGCCGACGCGCGGCGTCGATATCGGCGCCATCGAGTTCATCCACCGCCGCCTCGTCGCGCTGCGCGACGCCGGCAAGGGCGTGCTGCTCGTTTCCGTCGAACTCGACGAGATCCGCGCCCTCTCCGACCGCATCGTGGTGATGTGCGGCGGGCGCATCACCGGCACGCGGCCGCCGGAGGCAAGCGAACAGGAGCTGGGCCTGCTGATGGCCGGCGTCAACGCCGATGCCGAGGCGGCCGCATGAGCGCCGCCGGCATCCCCCACCCAACCATCCACGGGGAGCGGCCATGAGCGCACCGGTCGGACACCTGCCGCGCTGGGTCGATTACGGCCTGCTGCCGTTCCTCAATCTGGCCGCGGCCTTTCTCGTTTCCGGCCTCGTGGTGCTGGCCATCGGCGAGGACCCGCTGCAGGCGGTCGAGATCCTGCTCTACGGCGCCTTCGGCTATGGCGAGGGCTTCGGCTTCACGCTGTTCTACGCCACGAGCTTCATCTTCACCGGCCTTGCGGTGGCGGTGGCCTTCCATGCCGGGCTGTTCAACATCGGCGGCGAGGGACAGGCGACCCTCGGCGGCCTCGGCGTGGCGCTGGTGTGCCTGCCGCTCGGCGCGGTGCTGCCGTGGTGGGGGCTGCTGCCGCTTGCCGTCATCGCCGCCGGGGCGTTCGGCGCGGCGTGGGCCTTCATTCCGGCCTGGCTGCAGGCACGGCGCGGCAGCCACGTGGTCATCACCACCATCATGTTCAACTTCATCGCCTCGGCGCTGATGGTCTACCTGCTGGTCGATGTGCTCTCCTACGGCTCGATGCAGCCGGAAACCCGCTCCTTCGGCGATGCCGCCCAGCTGCCGCTTGCCCGCGACTGGATCAGCGCGATCGATTTCGGCCAGTCGCCGCTGAACCTCTCCACCGTGCTGGCCGCCGTGGCCGTGGCCGGCGTGTGGGTGCTGATCTGGCGCACGCGGCTCGGCTTCGAGATCCGCACCTTCGGCCAGAGCCCTTCGGCGGCGGCCTATGCCGGCATCTCGCCGGTGAAGATCACCCTCATTGCCATGATGCTGTCGGGCGCGCTCGCCGGCCTGATGGCCATCAACGAGGTCATGGGCGCCTCCAACCGGCTCATCATCGGCTTCGTGTCCGGCTACGGCTTCGTCGGCATCGCGGTGGCGCTGATGGGGCGGGGCCATCCGCTGGGCATCGTGCTGGCGGCACTGCTGTTCGGCGTCCTCTATCAGGGCGGAGCCGAGATCGCCTTCGAGATTCCGGGCATCACCCGCGACATGATCGTGGTCATTCAGGGCCTCGTCATCCTGTTCGCCGGCGGGCTCGAACACATGTTCCGGCCGGCGCTGGCCCGCCTTTTCGCCCGGCCGCGGCCGCAGGCGGCCTGACAGGGAGGCTGACATGGAAGAGCTTTTCACCTCCCTCGTGCAGATCTTCGCCTCCACGGTGCGCCTGTCGGTGCCGCTGATCCTCGCCGGCCTCGCCGGGCTCTATTCGGAGCGCTCGGGCGTGTTCGACATCGGGCTCGACGGCAAGATGCTGGTGGCGGCGTTTGCGGCCGGCTGCATTGCCGCCCTCTCCGGCTCGCCGTGGGCCGGGCTCGCCGCCGGCATTCTCGCTTCGGTCGCCTTCGCGCTCATCCACGGCTTCGTGTGCATCACCCATCGCGGCAACCAGATCGTGTCGGGCGTCGCCATCAACTTTCTGGCCGCGGGCCTCACGGCCCTTCTGGGGCAGGCGTGGTTCGGGCAGGGCGGCCGCACGCCGACGCTCGGCTCCGACGCCCGCTTCATGCCCATCGACCTGCCGGGTGCCGATACCGTCGGTACGGTTCCCTTCATCGGCCCGCTTTATCAGACGCTGATTTCCGGCAACAACATCCTGACATGGGCGGCCTTCGCGGCCGTGCCGGCAACGTGGTGGGTGCTGTTCCGCACCCGCTTCGGCCTGCGTCTGCGCGCGGTCGGCGAAAACCCGGCCGCGGTCGACACTGCCGGCATCTCGGTGCCGTGGGCGCGCTACCGGGCGGTGATGTGCGCAGGGCTCCTATGCGGTTTTGCGGGAACATATCTGTCCGTCGGCCAGTCGGCCGGCTTTTTGAAAGACATGACAGCCGGCAAGGGCTATATCGCGCTCGCCGCGCTGATCTTCGCCAACTGGCGCCCGGTCGGTGTCATGTGGGCGTGCCTGTTGTTCGGTTTTCTCGATGCCCTGGCCATCCGCCTGCAGGGAACGCCGGTGCCGGGCATCGGTGTGGTGCCGGTGCAGGTGTTTCAGGCGCTGCCCTATGCGCTGACGGTGTTCCTGCTGGCCGGTTTCGTGCGGCGCCCGACCCCGCCCAAGGCCGGCGGCGTGCCCTATGTGAAGGAGCGGACATGACCGCGCTGGACAAGCTGTTCGCTGCCGCCCGGCTGGTGCGGGAAAATGCACACGCGCCCTATTCCAACTTTCACGTCGGCGCCGCGATCCTGACCGACCGCGGCACGATTTTCGCCGGCTGCAACGTCGAGGTCGCCTCCTATCCGGAAGGCTGGTGCGCGGAGACCACCGCACTCGGCAAGATGGTGGCGGCCGGCGAAACCACCGTTCACACCGTGCTGGTGATGGGCGAAGGCGGGCGCCTGACAACGCCGTGCGGCGGCTGCCGCCAGCGGCTGGCCGAATTCGCCGGCCCGGATGTGACCGTGCATGTGGCCGACCCCACCGGCATCCGGGCCAGTTTTTCGCTGGGCGAACTGTTGCCCGCAAGCTTCGTGCTGGCTGATCCGGCCTGAACGCCGCCTCATCCGGCGCCGCCGCCGGGCGGCCCGCCGGACCCAGTCCGCATCCGGAGGTTCATCCCCCATGCCCAAACGCCCGACCACCGCGCGCCCCGGCGCCGACTGGCGCGCCGCTGCCGGCGCCGCCGCCGCCCGTGTCGCCGAACAGCGCCCCGGCCCCTACCGCGCAGCCATCGTGCTCGGCTCCGGCCTCGGCCTGCTGGCCGAACGCGTGAAGGACGCCGTCGCCATTCCCTATGCCGAGCTGCCGGGCTTTCCCGGCTCCGGCGTGTCCGGCCACGCCGGCAGCCTCATTGCCGGCACCCTCGGCGGTGTGCCGGTGGTGGTGCTCGCCGGCCGCGCGCATTATTACGAACACGGCGATGCCAATGCCATGCGCGTGCCGGTGGCCGCCGCCCGGGCGCTCGGCTGCGACACGCTGATCCTCACCAACGCCGCCGGTTCCACCCGGGCCGACGTGGGACCCGGTTCGCTGATGGCGATCTCGGACCACATTGCCTTTTCCGGCCCGAACCCGCTGATCGGCGAGCCCTCCGACGAGCGCTTCGTCAATCTCGTCGATGCCTACGACCCGGACCTGCGCGAGGTGCTGCATGCCGCCGCCCGCAAGCTCGACTTCGCGCTGACGGAAGGCGTCTACATGTGGTTCTCCGGCCCGGCCTTCGAAACGCCGGCCGAGATCCGCATGGCGCGGCTGCTGGGGGCCGATGCGGTGGGCATGTCCACCGTGCCGGAGGTCATCCTTGCCCGCTTCCTCGGGCTGAAGGTGGCGGCCGTTTCCACCATCACCAACCTTGCCGCGGGCATGGTGGCGCACGGCCCCTCCCACACCGAGACCAAGGAAGTCGCCGGCCGCGCCGCCGAACGGCTGTGCAGCCTCAT
>NZ_DAISHT010000133.1:0-9669 GCF_036822375.1 Pseudoxanthobacter sp.
GCTGGCCGTCGCCGGCCACCTCGCCGGCTTCCTCCATGCGGAAGCCCCAGCCGGGGCGCGCCTTTTCCAGCTCGCCGAACACCACCTGCTCGGCCCGCTTGTCGGCGGCGGAAACGAAATCGCCCGGCCCCTTGCGCGAGACCTGCAGGTTTTCGATTTCGCCGAAATCGCGGGCCAGCCCGCGGCCGGCCTTCATGGCCGCCTGAACCATGACGTTGAGAAGCGCAGAACGAGCCATCGCAAAAACCCGCCAACCGTGGAAAAGAACCCGGCACCGCCGGTCGGGATCGTGACGATCTCCGACCGCTGCGCGGCACCGCTCGTGCCGGCCAAGCACCACAATCGGCGCTGCCGCGCAAGGGGCAAGCGGGAATGGGAGGATTGCGGCGGCGGCGCACGCCGCGCCGCTCAGTCGCCGCGGCCCGCCGCCGGCCCGTCCCCGAACACCACCCGGTTGCGGCCGCTGCGCTTGGCGGCATAGAGCGCCCGGTCGGCCCGCGCGATCAGGTCGTCAATGCCCGCGTCGCTCTCGTGGCGCACCGCGCCGCCGACCGAAATGGTCACCGACAGCGCCCCGCCGGCACTCTCCACCGGCGCGTGGGCCACGGTGGCCCGCAGACGCTCGGCCACCACCCGTGCCTCCATGACCGACACATCCGGCAGCAGCACGGCGAATTCCTCCCCGCCCAGCCGCCCCAGCTCGGCATCGTGGCGCAGCACCTGCCGGCAGCGCGCGCTGACCACCCGGAGAACGCGGTCGCCCACCGCGTGGCCGTGGCTGTCGTTGACCTGCTTGAAATGGTCGAGGTCGAACAGCAGCACGCACAGCCCGCGCGGGCCGGACAGCGCCTCGGCGGCCGCGGCAAAGAAGTGGCGGCGGCTGGTGGCGCCGGTCAGGGCGTCGGTGTTGGCCTGTGCGCGCAGTTCCGCCTCAAGCCGGTGGCGGGCGGTCACGTCGATATAGGCGTGAATGTTGTAGTCGCCCATGCGGCGGCTGTGGAAGCGGATGACCTTGCGCTCGCCGTTGCGGCACGTCACGGTCCATTCCTGCGGCTCGATCTCGGTGTCGTTGCGGGCCGCCAGCGCAACGGCTTCCGCCCACGCCGCCTTCACCTGCGCCCGGTAGTCCGGGTCGGGATAGACCAGCGGCCACCACTGGTCGGGCCGCTCGATCTCCTCCAGCCCGTAGCCGAACGTGCGCACGAAATTCTCGTTGACGAACAGGCTGTGCTCGCTGGCATCCTCGATGTGGAGGCCGATCGGCAGCAGGTCGCAGATGCGCGGCAGCAGGCTGAGCAGGTCCGGCTGGCGGGCGGCCCAGGCGGCGGCGGGACCGGCATCGGAGCCGGCCGGCGGCGGCCCGTGATCGGCAATCGTGATGAGATGGCCGCGGGCCGGCGGCGGCAGGCCGGTCAGCGTCAGCCCCAGAGCGCGGGTCTCGCCGCCGGCGGTGTGCGGCACCACGATGTCCCGGCGGGTGCACCCGGCCGGGGCGAACAGCGCCGCGATGCGTTCCGCCGCCGGCGCGCCGAACAGATCGGCGAGCGAGGCCGGAAGCGCCGGCTCCGCCCCGGGCGTGAGCAGCGCACAGGCCGCCCCGTTTGCCTGCACCACACGGCCATCCGCGACGACCAGCAGCGGCACCGGCACCGAGAACACCCATTCAAGCCGTTCCGGCTGAATCATGACGATTGCAGACCTGCCACTGACGTCCCGTTGCACGGACGTCCCCTTACCGAAGGGCCGCGGCGACACCCGTGCGCACGGCACCCGTTCGGCCAGCCCCGTCCCCCGGCCGCGGTGGCACTGCGGTCACAGTTGCAGCTTCGCCGGGCCGCTTCAAGGCGGCGGGGATGGCGATTTTTGGGTGTTTCCGGCCAGCGCGGCGCCCGCGCCGGACAGCGGCGGCATGGTGGCCCCTTTTCCTGCCCGCCAATCCGGGGCATGGTCGCCGCCATCCGCCGCACCGGGGCCACCGGCTGCACGGCCCTGCCCGGCCCCGCCCTCAGGCGGTCCACCTCCAAGGTTCTTTCCATGACGCAAACCCTGCCCGCCCCCCGCTTCGATGTGCTGTGCATCGGCAACGCCATCGTGGATGTCCTCGGCCGTGTCGAAGACGATTTCATCGTACGCGAAGGCCTGGTGAAGGGCGAAATGCGGCTGGTGGATGCCGGCCGCTCGGCCGAAATCTACGGCCATCTCGGGCAGGTGGTGCGCATGTCGGGCGGCTCGGCCGGCAACACCGCCGCCGGTGTCGGCTCGCTCGGCGGCACGGTGTGCTACATCGGCAAGGTGGCCGACGACGATCTCGGCCGCGCCTATGCCCACGACCTCGGCCATCTCGGCATCCGCTTCGCCACGCCGCCGCTGTCCGGCGGCGCGCCGACCGCGGTGTGCATCGTGCTGATCACGCCCGATGGCGAGCGCACCATGAACACCTATCTCGGCGCCTGCCAGTCCCTGACGACGGCCGATGTGGAAGCCGATGCCGATGCCATCGCCGGGGCGGCCATCACCTATCTGGAAGGCTATCTGTGGGATCCGCCGGAGGCCAAGCAGGCCTTCCGCCGCGCCGCAGAAATCGCCCATGCCAGCGGCCGGCAGGTGGCCATCACGCTGTCGGATTCGTTCTGCGTCGACCGTCACCGTGCGGAATTCCTGTCGCTGATCCGCACCGGCACCGTGGATATCGTGTTCGCCAACGAGCACGAGCTGAAGGCGCTCTACGAGACCGGCGACATCGACGCCGCGGTGGCCGCGCTGAAGGAAGACTGCACCATTGCCGCCGTCACCCTCGGCGCCGGCGGTTCGCTGGCGCTGACGCGCGACGAAACCTTCCACGTCCGCGCCGCCCCCGTCAATCAGGTGACCGACCTGACCGGCGCCGGCGACCTCTATGCCTCCGGCTTCCTGTACGGCCTCGCCCGCGGCATGCCGCTGGCCGACTGCGCCGCCATCGGCGGCCTGTGCGCGGCCGAAGTCATCACCCAGATCGGCCCGCGGCCGATGCGCTCGCTCGCCGATCTCGTCCGTCAGGCCGGCTATCCGGCCTGACGGCGGGGCCAGTGCGGTAACATTGCCGTGTCCGCGGCGCTGTCGAAACGGCGGCAGGACGGCCGGCGGTGAATCATCGCCAGACGATCTGCCGCAGCGCCCGCGCCCTGCTGTGGCAAGCAACAGCGTTCAATTCCGCCCCCGCAATCTCAAATGTGATGAAATTGTAATCTTGCGGGGGCTGTATCGGGCCGGCCGATGTCGTTAATCTCGTTGCCGGCCATCAGACGAGAGGTTTTGCACCCGTGCCACAGCCCACTCTTTCCGAGACCCCGACGAGCGAGGATTTCGAGGCCATCCGCCAGATGGTGGCCGAGAACTACAAGAATGTCGTGCTCGTGCTGCAGGGCGGCGGTGCGCTCGGCTCCTACCAGCCGGGCGTGGCAGAGGTGCTGAACCATATCGGCCTCCACATGACGTGGGTTGCGGGCATCTCCATCGGCGCCATCAACTCCGCGCTCATCGCCGGCAACCCGCCGGAGCGGCGCATCGAGCGCATGCGCACGTTCTGGGAGCGGGTGACGAGCCGCGTGCAGTGGCCGTTCGAGCCGCATGGCGACATGCTGCGCAGCTTCTTCAACCAGCTCTCGTCCTATTCGGCCCTCACCTTCGGCCAGCCGGGCTTCTTCAACCCGCGCGTTCCCCCGCCGCAGCTCCAGCCGGCCGGCAGCCACAACGCGCTCAGCTACTACGACACCGCCCCGCTGCGCGACACGCTGCTGGAACTGGTGGATTTCGACTATCTCAACAACGAGAGCCCCGTCCGCCTCTCGGTCGGCGCGGTGAACGTGCGCACCGGCAACTTCGTTTATTTCGACAGCCGCGAGCGTCGCATCACGCCGGAGCACATCATGGCCTCCGGCGCGCTGCCGCCGGGCTTCCCGCCGGTGGAAATCGAGGGCGAGCTTTACTGGGACGGCGGCCTCGTCTCCAACACCCCGCTCAGCTATGTGCTGACGCAGGCGCCGGACGACTGTTCGCTGATCTTTCAGGTCGACCTGTTCGCCGCGGTCGGCAACCGCCCGCGCACCATCGCCGAGGTCGGCGAGCGCGAAAAGGACATCCAGTTCTCCAGCCGCACCCGCCTCAACACCGACATTTTCCGCCAGACCCAGATGATGCGCCGCGCCGTGGGCGACCTTCTGGACAAGCTGCCGGAAGAAGTGCGCGACCTGCCGGAATACAAGGCCCTTGAGGATCATCGCCTGCGTTCGGCGGTGAACATCATCCACCTCATCTACCGCCGCCATGGCTACGACCGCGAGTACAAGGATTACGAGTTCTCGCGCAACACCATGATCGACCACTGGAATGCCGGCCGCGACACCATCATCCGCACGCTGCGCCACCGCGACTGGTTCCAGCCGCCGCACAGCCACCATCAGGCCGGCGTCGTGACCCACGACATCCACCGCGACGCTGCCGACTGAGCCCGTCTGCCCGAACCGCAGGAACGCCCCGCACCCCGGCCCGGCCGGCGTGCCGGGGGCCTCGTCTCCGCCCACCCGCCTGTTGGCCTGAGGCCGTCGCCGCCCCCGGGGCGCGCCGCCGGCCCGACCCGAAAAGGAGCCTGCCCGATGATCAGTGAAGACGAAATCCGCAAGAACGCCTTTGCGATGCCGTTCACCAGCCCGGCCTATCCGGTTGGCCCCTATCGCTTCATCAACCGCGAATTCCTCATCATCACCTATCGCACCGACCCGGAAGCGCTGGCCAAAGTGGTGCCGGCGCCGCTGGAAGTGCGCGATCCGATCGTGAAGTTCGAGTTCATCCGCATGCCGGATTCCACCGGCTTCGGCGACTATACCGAAAGCGGACAGGTGATCCCGGTCGTCTACAACGGCGAGCCCGGCGCCTATGTCCACTCCATGTATCTCGACTGCGAGCCGCCGATCGTCGGCGGGCGCGAGCTGTGGGGCTTCCCCAAGAAACTCGCCAACCCGCGGGTGATCGTGGAGAAGGAAACCCTCATCGGCGATTTGCATTTCGGCCCGGTCCGCGTGGCCACCGCCACCATGGGCTACAAGCACAAGTCGCTCGACGAGGCCGCCGTCATGGCCTCGCTGAAGCTGCCGAACTATCTGCTGAAGATCATTCCCCACGTGGACGGCTCGCCGCGCATCTGCGAACTGGTGCGCTATCACATGACGGACATCGTCTTCAAAGGCGCGTGGACCGGCCCGGCCTCGCTGGAGCTGATGCACCATGCGCTGGCCCCGGTGGCCCAGCTGCCGGTGCTGGAAGTGCTGAGCGGCACCCACATCCTGTCCGACCTCACCCTCGATCTCGGCACCGTGGTGCACGACTATCTGGCCTGACGGTCGGGCCCGACACGCCGGCCCGGCCGCACAACCGGATGGCGCGAATGCCACGCGGGGCGGAATTCGCCCCGCGCCTTCGCCAAAAGGCGCGGCCGGCACCTTGATCCGGCCGCCCCCGCACACCACACTCGCCGCGCCGGCGCCGCAGGCGTGCCCGCCAGAGGGATCGCCCCCCTTCGACGGGGGCGTGCTCTGGGATCGTGCCCTGTGCGTCCGGCTGGACTGGTGTGGAGTTCGATGCCGATCATGATGGCAGATATGCTGCGCCTCGCCGACGCCCGCCTCGCCGATGCCGGCTTTGCCGGCGCCCGCTGCGGACACAAGAGCGGCGGGCGCGGGAACAGCGGGCGCGGCAGATCGCTGAAGGCCGCCGTCGCCGCCGCTGTGCTGGCCGCCGGCTGCGCCGGGGCGGTGCTGGCACCGGCCTCGCCCGCCTTCGCACAGGCCAATCTCTCCGACCGCAATTCCCGCTCGGTCGTCACCGGCGCCGGCTCCACGGTGGTCTTTCCGGTGCTGAGCCGCTGGTCCTATGCGTTTCAGGAAGAAACCCACGTCCCGATCAGCTACCAGCCGAACGGCATGGTTTCCGCGCGCTCGCAGATCGACGCCGGATCGGTGACGTTCGCCATCACCGACGTGCCGTGGCCGGCCGAGCAGCTTGCCAGCAACGGCTTCGTGCAGTGGCCGCTGGTGTTCAGCGCCGTGGTGCCGGTGGTTTCGCTGCCCGGCGTGCACACGCTGGCCCTCGATGCCGCGACGCTGGCCGAAATCTATCTCGGCCGCATCACCCGGTGGTCGGATCCGGCCCTTGCCCGGCTCAATCCGGCGACGACGCTGCCCGACCTTGCCATCACCATCGTCTCGCATGAGCGCGAAGGCGGCTCCAGCCTCGTGTTCAACCGCTATCTCGCTGCCGCCAGCCCGGATTTTGCCCGCACCGCCGGCATCACCGCCCGCTCGGTCGTGCCCGCGGGCGCGAAGACCCTCACCTCCACCGGCGATATCGGCGTGGCGCTGACGGTCGCCGCCACCCCCGGCGCCATCGGCTACACCGATTATGCCGATGCCGTGGCCGTGAAGGCGACCATGCCCACGCTCGCCGGCACCGCCGGCCCGGTGCAGCCCACGCCGGCCTCGGTGCGCCGCACCGTCGACGATCTGACGGTGGGCTTCACCGGCGGCCTCGGCTTTGCCGACCTCGTGATCGATCCGGCGAAGCACGATGCCACCGCAAACGGCGGCTGGCCGCTGGTGGCCACCAGCTTCGTGGTGATGAACGCGGTGCCGCAGAACCGCGACAATGCCGCCGCCGCCCTGCGCTTCTTCGACTGGATCTATCAGCACGGTGCGGCAACCGCGAACGGCCTCGGCTATGTGCCGCTGCCGCCGACGCTGGTGAAGGCGGTCGAAGGGCTGTGGACGGCCAGCGTCGTTGCCGACGACAAGTCGCTCTGGCCGCAGAAGTGAGCCGGCCCGCGCGGCCCGACGTGCGGCCCGATGCGCGGCTTGCCAACCGGCGGCGGGCGCGATACCGAGGCGCCCAGTGACCGACGACGGAGCGGCTGGCCGCAGATGAGCAAGCCTGAAAGCCTGAAGCCCGGCGCTGCCCCCGGCAGCCGGCCGGCCCCGATTCCGCCCGACCGCAGCGGGCCGCTGGCCGCCCGGCTGTGGCGCAGCCATGTGCGCAAGCTGTGGCCCCGCCTGATCGTGGTGCTGATCGTGACGGCCATCACCGCCGGCACCACGGGCCTCTATCCCGTCATCATCAATCACGCCTACGACAGCTTCACCGCGCGCGACACGGTGGCCATCGCCTTCCTGCCGGTTGCGGTGGTGCTGGTCACGGTGGTGAAGAGCGTGGCGCTTTACCTGCAGGTGGCGCTCACCAACCGGGTGGCCACGCGCATCGAGACCGAGCTGCAGATCGAACTCTACGATCATCTGGTGGCCGCCGATGTCGCCCGCCTTTCGCGCGAAACGCCGGCGGCCCTGACGCAGCGCTTCACCACCGATCTCGGCTTCATCCGCGAGGCGCTGACCCGCGCCACCTCCTCCATGGTGCGCGATGCGATGACGCTGATCGCCGTGTTCGGTGCCATGCTGTGGCTCGACTGGCAGCTTTCGCTGCTGTCGCTGATCATCCTGCCGTTCGCGGTCATCCCGGTGCAGCGCATCGGCAAGCGGGTGCGGCGCGTCACCACCACCCAGCAGGAGCAGATGGGCCTGATGGCCGGCCTCGTGTCGGAGAGCTTCGGCGCCGCCCGCGTCGTCAAGAGCTACCGGCTGGAGGATTACCTGCGCACCCGGGCCAACACGGTGTTCGAGGTCATCCGCGGCCTCAAGATCAAGACGGCCGACCAGCGCAGCCGCGTCGAGCCGGTGATGGAGGCGCTCGGCGGCTTTGCCGTGGCGCTCGTGCTGGCGGTCGTCGGCTGGCGCATCGGCTCGGGGGCCTCCTCGGTCGGCGAGTTCACCGGCTTCATCTCCGCGCTGCTGCTCGCCGCCCAGCCGCTGCGCGGCATCGGCAGCCTCAACACCATTCTGCAACAGGGCTTTTCGGCGCTGGAGCGGGTGTTCGCGGTCATCGACGAGCCGGCGAGCGTCGTCGACCGGCCCGGCGCACAGCCGCTGCAGGTCAGCCACGGCGACATCCGCTTCGAGGCCGTGCGCTTCCGCTATCCCGATGGCACGCTGGCCCTCGACGGGCTCGATCTGGTGGTGCCCGGCGGCAAGACCACGGCCATCGTCGGGCGCTCGGGCGCCGGCAAGTCCACCATCTTCGGCCTGCTGCCGCGGCTCTACGATATCGAGGCCGGCCGCATCCTGATCGACGGCACCGATATCGGCACCGTAACGCTCGCCAGCCTGCGCCAGTCGGTCGGCATGGTCACGCAGGAAGCCGTGCTGTTCGACGACACGGTGAAGGCCAACATCGCCCTCGGCCGCCCGGGCGCGCCAGAGGCCGACATTGAGGCCGCCGCCGCCGCGGCCGCCGCCGACCGCTTCATCGGGCGGCTGCCGCAGGGCTACGACACGCCGGTCGGCGAGCGCGGCACCCGCCTTTCCGGCGGCGAGCGGCAGCGCATCACGCTCGCCCGCGCCTTCCTCAAGAACGCCCCCATCCTGCTGCTCGACGAGGCAACCTCGGCGCTCGATTCCGAATCCGAGCATCTGGTGCGCGAGGCCATCGACCGGCTGTCGCAGGGCCGCACCACGCTGGTCATCGCCCACCGGCTTTCCACCATCCGCGCCGCCGATCAGATCGTGGTCATGGATCAGGGCCGGGTGGCCGAATGCGGCACCCATGACGAACTCATCGCGCTCGGCGGCCTCTATGCCCGCCTGCACCGGCTGCAGTTTCAGGACGGCGGCCATGCCGATGCCGCCCCGGCAACGGCGGCCGGCGGGGCGTGAAAGCCCGCTTCCCGCTTTTCTCGGCGGCGGCGGACTGCTAGAACCCGGCCACGCGGGCGCCTGCGGGCGCCCCGCCCCTCTGTAACGAGCGATGCGACGATGCCCTTCGACCCCCACGGCGCGCCCCGCGGCGAGCGAATTACCGGCCCGGCCTCTGCGTGAGGCATCGGGCCGTCGAGGGTCGATGCGCGCGGGGGCCGGGATGACGGCGCCGGAAGGCCACAGGCGGCAGCGGCTGCCGGCCCGCGGCGCGCCCTGACCACCGGCGGCGGCCGGCGGATGCCCCGGGCGGCCTGCCTGCAGCAGACCGCTTTTGTGCCTTCCGTCCCCGTGCTCTCTGCCCCTTGCGCCCTTTCCCCGGGGCATCCCCCTTTCCGATTTTTTCGCGGTGGCCCCGATGGCTGCCGAACCCGAGACGACAGTCATGAGCGAGACCAAGACCAGCGACACCGCCGCCGGCGAACGCGATTATTCCAAAACGCTGTTCCTGCCGGAGACCGAATTTCCGATGCGCGCCGGCCTGCCCAAGCGCGAGCCGGAGTTCATCGCCCGCTGGAAGGCCATGGACCTTTATCGCCGCCAGCGCGAGGACGCCGCCGGCCGGCCGAAATTCGTGCTGCACGATGGCCCGCCCTATGCCAACGGCAACCTGCACATCGGCCACGCGCTGAACAAGATCCTGAAGGACGTGATCACCCGCTCGCGCCAGATGGACGGCTTCGATTCCAACTACGTTCCGGGCTGGGACTGCCACGGCCTGCCGATCGAGTGGAAGATCGAGGAGAAATACCGCGCCGCCGGCAAGAACAAGGACGAGGTGCCGGTCATCGAGTTCCGCAAGGAATGCCGCCAGTTCGCCGCCCACTGGGTGGGCGTGCAG
>NZ_DAISHT010000134.1:0-9642 GCF_036822375.1 Pseudoxanthobacter sp.
CCCCCGCAGGCACCGCGCCCGCCCGGCCCCCGGCCGCGGCGGGCGCTGTCGTTTCAGGCCCGCTGCCGTTTCCGGTCCGCTGCCGTTTCCGGTCCGCTGCCGGCCGCCGAACGCGCAGGCCGTCAGCCGAAGAACGGAGCGGCAACGGTGCGGCGGCCGAGCATGAAGGCATCGGCCACATGCAGCAGCGGCGTCAGATCGACGTCGCTTTCCCCGCGTTCGATCAGCCCGGCGAAGCGACGGTAGAGCGCGGGATATTCGGCCTCCTTCTCGTCCACCAGCACCGTCCCGTCCTGCGTCAGCCGGGCGCCGCCCAGCGACAGCGACAGCCGGCCCTCATCCGTCTCAACGTGGATATCCCACGTCTGCGGCCCGGTCTGGAGGAAATCGAGTTCGGCGCGCACCGGCACGCCGGCGGTGTCGGCAAAGTCGAGTTCCGCGGCGATCGGCGCCTGCCGGTTCTCCGGAAAGGCCAGCGTGGCGGCGCTGAGGAAGAACGGCCGCGGCAGGATGTGCGTCAGGATCGACAGTGCATTGATGGCGGGGTCGAACACGCCGAGGCCGCCGGGCTCGAAGATCCAGTCCTGCCCCGGGTGCCAGACGCGCACGTCCTCTTTCCACTCCACCCTGACGGCACGAAGGGTGCGGCCGGCGAGCAGCGCGCGGGCCGGTTCCACCGCCGGGGCAAAGCGCGAGTGCCAGGTGGCAAACAGCGTGCGCCCGGCCGCGGCGGCGGCCGCCACAAGCGGGCCGATCTCGCTCACCGTGGCGCCGGGCGGCTTTTCCAGAAGCACATGCTTGCCGGCCCTGAGCGCCATCTCCGCCAGCGCGCGGCGGCCCTGCGGCGGCGTGCACAGCGAAATGGCATCGACCGGCGGACCGCCGGCCAGCAGGTCTTCAAGGCTGTGGAAGTGCGGCACGCCTTCCTGCGTGGCGTTGCGGCTGGCAATGGCCACGAGTTCAAAGCCGGGCGTGGCGGCGATCGCCGGCAGGTGCTGGTCGCGGGCGATCTTGCCGAGACCCACGATGGCGAGACGGATCGGGCTCATGACGGTCTTGTCCGGTGCTTGAAAAGAGCGGGGGAACGAAAGCGGATACGGGCCGGGCAGGCGGCCGGCCCGGCCCTTTCGTCAGGCGTCCTCGCCGGCCGGGCGGCCGGCGGTCTCCGCCACCGCCGCCCCGGGCCGGTCGGCGGCGCCGTGGCGGCCGAGGCCGTTGAGGATGACGCGCGTCATGGCGGCGGCTGCCGCCTCGCCGTCGCCGGCCGCAATGGCGGCGGCGATGCGTGCGTGGGCCGCCACGACGGCATCGTGCTCCGGCCCGCCGGCCGGCGCACTGAGGGCGAAGGAGGCGCGCAGCGCCACCTCGATGACCGCGCCGATGGAGCGCATGAAGGCGTTGCCCGAAGCATTGGCGACGGCGAGATGGAAGGCCAGATCGGCTTCCGCAAAGCCGCCCTCCGCAAAGCCCTCCCCGGCCCCTGCGGCCGCTCCCATGCGGCCGACCGCCGCCTCAAGGGCGGCGATGTCGCCGGCGCGGCGGCGCTCGGCCGCCAGCGCCGCCGCGCGCGGCTCCACCGCAAGGCGGATCTCCGCCAGATCGCGCAGGAAGCGCTTGTCGATGCCGGCATCGAGATGCCAGGCCAGAACGTCGGGATCGAACAGGTTCCATGCCGTCCGCTCGCGCACCACGGTGCCGATGCGTGTTTTGGTGGAAAGCAGGCCCTTGGCCACCAGCGTCTTCACCGCCTCGCGCAGCACCGGCCGGGACACACCGAACCGCTCCGTAAGCTCCGCATCGCCGGGCAGGCGCGCGCCCTCGGCATAATGGCCGCGCACGATATCGGCGCCGATGCTGCGGGCCACCGCCGCGTGGTTGGAGTGGGCGCGGCCGGCCGGAATGACGAGGACTTGCGCCGTCACGGGCATTTCTCCTGCTGCCTCAACGCCCGGCCATCGATGCCACGATGCCGGAGGGCTGTAAAGTCATATTATTTTACTTTACGGACAGCCGGTCCGGGCGCCGGGCCGGCGGGCTGGCAGGAGCGGGGCCCGGCTGGCAGCGCCGGCCTTGTTTCTGTCGTGCGGGAACGGGCTGGCGCAAGTTTCTTCATGGTAGAAAGCGGTCAAGACGCTGCAGACACCCCTGAAGGCCGCCCTCGCTGACAGGTCCCCGCGCCGGCACCGGATTGGTCACATGTCCGAACCGTTCACAGAAAAGGAGGCCGGCCGGACACTGACGTCCGCCACGCTGCACGACATCCTCAACGTGCTGCCGGTTCCCCTGTCATGGGCCTCGCTGCCGGATGGCACGATCCGGTTCTGCAACCGCTTCTTCACCCGCACCTTCGGATACACGGTGGCCGACCTGACGACGGTGGACCAGTGGATCGACCGCGCCTGCATCCGCGAGGACGACAGGGTCCGCGTGCGCGGCAACTGGCAGAACCTCTGGCGGCCGGGCGGCTCGGGGCTGACGGAGGTGGAGGCGTGCGAACTCGACATTCTCTGTGCCGACGGGCGGGTGATCTCGGCGATCCACCGCGGCATCATCCTGCACGACCTCGGCGTCGGCATTGCCATCTTTGAAGACATCACCGCCCATAAGCGCTCCGAGACGATGGCCCGGCGGCTCGCCTTCGAGGATCCGCTGACCGGACTGGCCAACCGCCGGGCGCTCATGGCGCGGTGGAACCCGGCCGGCGCGCAGCCTGCGGACATGCACGGCCACCGCGCCCTGCTGATGATCGACATCGACGGCTTCAAGCAGGTCAACGACCGCTTCGGCCACAGCGCCGGCGACGACTTTCTGGTTGAATTCGCGGCCCGGCTGCGGGCCTGCACCGGACCGGACGACATCGTCTATCGCCTCGGCGGCGACGAGTTCATGATCGACGTCGCCTGCCCGGGCGGCGGCAGCGCGCGGGCCGCGGCGGTGTGCGAGGCGGTGCTTTCGCGCCTTGGTCCGCCGTTCTGCCTCGGCGGCGAGGCGGTGGAACTGCGGGCGACCGTCGGCGGCAGCCTGTGCCCGGATCACGGCACGGCCCTGCGCGAGCTCATGGAAAAGGCCGACGCCGCCCTCTATCGCCTCAAGAAGGACCGCAAGGGTTCGTGGGGCCTGTTCGGCGCCGCCGGCTGAACGGCGGCGCCGGGGGCTTTGGCGCTCAGCGGAACAGCGTCTTGCGGGCGAGCTGCAGGATCTCGTCGCCGCGGCCGTTCATGATCGCCCGCGCCGCATAGAGGCTGAAGCCGACCGCCTGTTCCGCCCGGATCTCCGGCGGCATCACCAGTTCCTGCCGGTCGGTGACGACATCCACCAGCGCCGGCCCGTCATGAGCGAAGGCGCGCTCCAGCGCGGGGCGGACATCGGCCGGGTCCTCGACGCGGATGCCGAGAATGCCGAGCGCGCCGGCCACGGCGGCGAAATCCGGGTTGTGCAGATCCGTTCCGAACGGCAGGAAGCCGGCCGCCTTCATCTCCATGTCGACGAAGCCGAGCAGGCCGTTGTTGAACACCACGATCTTCACCGGCAGGCCGAGCTGGGTTGCCGAAATGATATCGCCCATCAGCATGGTGAAGCCGCCGTCGCCCGACATCGACACCACCTGCCGGCCGGGGAAGGCCGCCTGAATGCCGAGGGCCTGCGGCATGGCGTTGGCCATGGAGCCGTGCAGCAGCGAGCCGACCAGCCGGCGCGTGCCCTTCAGGTGCAGATAGCGCGCCGCCCAGACCGTGGTCTCGCCGACATCGCAGGTGAAAACGGCATCGCCGGCCGCCGTCTCGTCGATCATGCGGGCGAGATATTGCGGGTGGATCGGCTTTACACCCGGCCGGCCGGTGGCAAGGGCATCGAGGTCGCGGCGCGAGGCCCCGTAATGCGCCCGCGCCTTCTGCAGAAAGGTGTCGTCGGTGCGCGAGGCCAGCTTCGGCATCAGGCGGCGCAGGGTTTCGCCGACATCGCCGGCGAGGCCGAGGTCGAGCCGCGTGCGGCGGCCGAGATTCTCGGCGCGGATATCGATCTGCGCCACCGTCGCCCCGCTCGGATAGAACTGGCGATAGGGAAAGTCGGCCCCGAGGATCAGCAGCAGGTCGGCATCGCGCAGGGCGTGATAACCGGACGAGAAGCCGATGAAGCCGGTCATGCCGACATCGTAAGGGTTGTCGTGCTCGACGTGATCCTTGCCGCGCAGGGTGTGCACCACCGGCGCCTTCAGCGCGCCGGCAAGCGCCACCACCGCATCGTGCGCGCCGGCACAGCCGGCCCCGCACAGCAGCGTCACCGCGCCGGCGCCGTTCAGCAGGGCGGCGAGGCGGTCGATTTCCGCCTCGGGCGGCACCACGACGGGCATGGCAACCTCGGTCCACGCCACCGCCGAACCCGGCTCGACCGCCGCCAGCGCCACGTCGCCGGGGATGACGATCACCGCCACGCCCTGCTTCTGGATGGCGGTGCGCATGGCGATTTCGATGGCGCGCGGCATCTGCGCGGGGCTGGAGACCAGCTCGCAATAATGACTGCACTCGCGGAACAGCTGCTCGGGGTGCGTCTCCTGAAAATAGCCGCTGCCGATTTCGGCGCTCGGAATGTGCGCGGCGATGGCCAGCACCGGCGTGCGGGTGCGGTGACAGTCGAACAGCCCGTTGATGAGGTGCAGGTTGCCCGGCCCGCAGCTGCCGGCACACACCGCCAGCCGGCCGGTGAGCTGGGCCTCAGCCCCGGCTGCGAAAGCCGCTGCCTCCTCGTGGCGCATGTGCATCCAGCGCATCTTTCGACTGCGACGCAGCGAATCGGTGAAGCCGTTGAGCGAATCGCCCACCACCCCCCACACCCGCTCGACGCCGGCCGCCTCAAGCGCCCCGGCCATCAGATCGGCCACGCGTTGTCCCGTCATCGCTGCATCCTTCCCGTTTTCTGCCGCTGGCGTATTGTCTTTGCGCACCGCCACGGACCTCCCCCCGGAGCGACGCCACCCTCCACACCGTAACCCGGCAGATCGAGACACCAATGGCCGACCGCCTCAGGGCCGCGATGCAGCAGCGCTATCCGTCCGTTGCCCACATGAAAGCACAGGCTGCCCGCAGAATCCCCCGTTTTGCATGGGACTATGCCATTGGCGGAATCGGCGCGGAGGCCGGCGTCCGCCGCAACATCGACGACCTGCAGCGCGTGCTCATGATGCCGCGTTATCTGGCGGAAGGTGCCGACGCCCCCGTTCTTGCCACCCGCCTGTTCGGACGCACGCTGGAGGCGCCGTTCGGCGTTGCGCCCATGGGGCTCAACGGGCTGATCTGGCCGGGCTGCGAACCGCCGATCGCCGCCGCGGCCCGCCGCCACGGTGTGGTTCATGTGCTGTCCACCCATGCCACCCGGAGCCTTGCCGACATGAAGCGGCACTCCGGCGACAACGGCTGGTTCCAGCTCTATCCGCCAAACGATCCGGCGCTGGAAAGCGACCTCATCGGCCGTGCCCGGCAGGCGGGCTACGAGGTGCTGGTGGTTACCATCGACATTCCCGGCGCCACCCGCCGCGCGCGGGACATTCGCAACGGCCTGTCGGTGCCGCCGCGGATCGGCGCCCGGACGCTCGCCCACATGCTGGCGCGTCCCCGCTGGCTCGCCCGCCTCGCCCGCCACGGCATTCCCCATTTCCGCAATCTGGAGCCCTATGCCCCGGACGGTCTCGGCATTGAGGCCCTCGGCCGCTTCCTCGGCAGCCTGCTCGCCGGCCACATCACCGCCGACAGGCTGCGGCGCATCCGCGACCAGTGGCCGGGCCGGCTCGTCGTCAAGGGCGTGCTGGACCCCGCGGAGGCCGCCGCCTGCCTCGCCTGCGGGGCCGATGCCATCGTCGTTTCCAACCACGGCGGCCGGCAGCTCGATGCCGCCCCATCCGCCGCCGCCATGCTGCCGGCGATCCGCGCCCGCCTCGGACCGGACGTGCCGGTGTTCGCCGACGGCGGCGTGCGCAGCGGCCTCGACATTGCCCGCATGATCGCGCTCGGGGCCGATTACGTCTTTCTCGGCCGCCCGTTCCTGTTCGCCGCCACCCTCGGCGACGACGGCGCCGACCACCTGATCGCCGTGCTGAAGGAAGAGCTCCGCACCACGCTGCTGCAGCTCGGCTGCGACCGCCCCGCCCGCCTGCCGGCCTTCCTCGCCGCGCCGCCGGCCGGCGAGCCGCTTGCAGGGGGGCAGCGGGAATGGTAAACAGGGGCCGGATAAGGGCCTGAAATCCCTTCAATATCAGGATCTTGGAAGACGTGCGGTATATTCTGGCCCTCGATACGGCCGGCCCGGCGGCCGGCGTGGCGCTGCTGGACCTTGGCACAGGCGCGCCGGCGGCAGGCGGCGAGCGGCTGTTCGTGCGCACCGATCCGCTCCCGACGGGACATGCGGAACGGCTGATGGGCCTCATCACCGCGGTTCTGGACGAGGCCGGCATCGCGCCCGCCGCCATCGACCGGCTGGCGGTGACCACCGGGCCGGGTTCGTTCACCGGCGTGCGCATCGCCCTTGCCACCGCGCGCGGGCTGGCACTGGCGCTGGGCCGGCCGGCCATCGGCATCGGCGTTCTGGAGCTGATCGCAACCGCCACCCGCGCCGCGCATCCGGGCCTTCCGGTGGTTGCCGTGCTCGATGCCCGGCGCGAGGCCCTCTATCTGCAGCCCTTCGGGGCCGACGGCAGCGCCCTCGCCCCGCCGGCCGCCGCCGATCTGGCCGCCGCCGCAGATCATGTGCCGGAAGGCGCCGTTCTGGCCGGCAGCGGCGCGGCCCTGCTGGCCGCGCAGCTTGCCGCCGCAGGCCGTGTGCCGGCGGTCGTCGAGCCGGAGCGCAGCGCCGATCCCGGCCTTCTCGCCCGCCTCGCTGCAACCCGCGAGCCGGCCGCAAACCCGCCGGAGCCGCTCTATCTGCGGGCGCCGGATGCCAGACCGCAGCCGCGGCAGGCCGGCCTGCTGGCAGACCCGGCCGGCTGAGCGGGCGCGCGTGTGCGCGCGCGCGCGCCCCGCGATTTTCCCTCCGACCCTGACGACCGCCGCACGGCCCGCGGCCCCCGAGACGAAGCAGAGCCCGCCATGGCAACCGAGCCGACCGAGACCGAAAAGCCCGCCGCAGACGAGACGGCGGCACCCGCGCTGCCGGCCACCGCGCCCGAGGCGGCACCGGACACCGCACCGTGGTGGAAAGCGCTGCCGTGGGCGTCGTCGCTGAACTGGCCGGCGCGGCCGGACCTCTCGTGGTCCGGCTTCTCATGGCCCGGCTTCTCATGGTCCGGCTTATCCTGGTCCGGCTTCTCCTGGCCGGGCGCGGCGTGGCTGCCCTCGCTCACCGCCCTCCGGCCGTCGTCACCGCCGGCCGGCGAGGACGGCAAGCCGGCCGCGGATCGCGATGCGCCGCCGGCCGGCCGGGCAGAGGGCCTGATGCAGGCATGGGCCGGCAGCTGGCCGCTCACCGCCTTCCGGCTTGCCGGCGAGGTGACGATCGAAACCGCCACCGATGCCGATCTGCCCTACATGGCCGACATCCACGCCCTTTCCTTTGCGCAGGTGTGGAGCGAAGATGAGATCGCGGCGCTTCTGGCAACGCCGGGCACGTTCGCCCTCGTCGCCCGCCGTGCCTCCCCCTTCGGTACCCGCCGGCCGGTCGGCTTCATGATCGTGCGGGCAGCGGCCGGGGAGGCAGAGGTGCTGACCATCGCCGTCGATCCCGCCCGGCGCGGCGGCGGCATCGGCAGCCGGCTGACGGCAGAGGCCCTGCGCCGGCTCTATGCAGAGCGGGCGGAGGCGGTGTTTCTGGAGGTCGACAGCGAAAACGCCGCCGCCCTTGCCGTCTACCGGCGGCAGGGATTTGTTCAGGTCGGGCTCCGGCGGGGTTATTATGCCCACGCCGCCGGGCACGGCCATGCCCTTGTTTTGCGTCGCGATCTCCGCTAGCCCGGGGATAAAGGTCAAACTAGACTAATTTGAATCTGCAACAGGGCCGGCGGCCGGCATGAACAGCACAGCGGCGGACCGAGGGGGTCCGCTGCCGCGCACGGCCGCTGGCACAGCGCAACAGGGAGAACGGCGCCCCGCGCCGGCGGCCGCACGGCCGCGGCGCGGCTGCCGCGAGGGGAGCTGCAACCGGTGACGACCCAGATCCACACCAAGTCGCAGGCGAGCGATGGCGAGGCCGTTCTCTCGCTTGAAAACCAGTGTGTTGCCAAAGGCATGCGCATGACCGACCAGCGCCGGGTCATCGCCCGCGTGCTGGAATCGGCCGACGACCATCCCGATGTGGAAGAACTGCACCGGCGCGCCAACGCCATCGACAACCGCATCTCGATTTCCACCGTCTACCGCACGGTGAAGCTGTTCGAGGATGCCGGCATCATCGAGCGCCACGATTTCCGCGATGGCCGCTCGCGTTACGAGACCGTGCAGGAAGACCACCACGACCACCTGATCGACCTGCGCTCCGGCAAGGTGGTGGAATTCCGCAACGAGGACATCGAACGGCTGCAGGAGTTCATCGCCCGCGAACTCGGCTTCCGGCTGGTCGACCACCGCCTCGAACTCTACGGCGTGCCGCTCGAAGACAAGGACCGGCGCTGAAGCCGCCGCGGCTGGCCGGGAGCGGACGAAAATGGCACGGCTGCGTGCGATTGCCTCCCTTGCCGCTCTGGTTTCGGTAACCTGCGTGCTGCTGCCGGCGCAGATGGCGGCCGTGCGGCTGCGGCTGCGCGCCGGCCAGCGCATTCCGGTGCTGTGGCACCGCACGGTGCTGCGCATCTGCGGGCTGCGGATCACCGAACAGGGCCGGCCGGCCGGCGACCGGCCGCTGCTGATCCTCTCCAACCACGTCTCATGGCTCGATATTCCGGTGATCGGCTCGCGGCTGCCGCTGTCCTTCATCGCCAAGGCGGAGGTGGAGGGCTGGCCGGTGTTCGGCCTGCTCGCCCGGCTGCAGCGCACCGTGTTCGTCGACCGCACCCGGCGCACCGGGACCGGCCGCGCCAGCCGCGCCATCGCCGAGCGGCTGGAGAACGGCGACCCGATGGTGCTGTTTCCCGAAGGTACCTCCTCCAGCGGCAACGAGGTGCTGCCGTTCCGCTCCGCCCTCGTCGGCGCCGCCCGCCATGCGCTGGGCAGCGGCGAGGGCACGGTGCTGGTGCAGCCGCTCTCCATCGCCTACACCCGCCGCGGCGGGCTGCCGATGGGCCGGCAGTGGCGGCCGCTGGTGGCCTGGTATGGCGATATGGATCTGGCCCCCCATCTGTGGAGCTTCCTCAAGGCCGGGCCGGTGGAGGCCGTGCTGACGTGGGGCGAGCCCATCGCCTTCGGCCCCGGCAGCGACCGCAAGATGGTGACGGCCGCCGCCGAAGAGGCCGTGCGCGCCATGACCGGCGCCGCCCTGACGGGCCGGCCGCGCCCGGCGGACGCACCCTGAAGGCGATGCTTCTCAAGCGCGCGGAAAACCGTTAACTTGAATTGCGGCCGTGGTTTCGGCACGATCGCACGGGTCAGGCCGGCCGCAGTCCGCTGCGCCGGCGTCCGGTTTCGTTTCCCGCCGCCCGCAGGGCCGCACCAGAGATGCAAGGAGGGGGCAGCCCCCCGCTGATGACCGACAAGCGCACCGTCTTCGTCAAGACGTACGGCTGTCAGA
>NZ_DAISHT010000135.1:0-9641 GCF_036822375.1 Pseudoxanthobacter sp.
TCAATCCGATGTCGCTGCAACAGGCGGCAGACCGCCGGATCGCCCGCACCGCTGCCGATCTCGCCTCCGCCGCCGAAAGGGACGCCGCTGTGATCAATGTCAGCCCGGCCGGCCCGAGCCACCGCTTCACGCCTGTCATCCGGGCCGCGCCGGCCGCGGTCCGGGCCCTTGTGACGGACGATGCACGCACGCCGCGGTGGCCGCACGTCAACGCGACCGCGCGCATGCCATGGCGCGCGGGCAGGGCGATCGCCTTCTTTTCCGGCGGGCAGGCGATGATTGCCGGGCCCGTTCCGGCGCCGGAGCCGCCGCACTGGCCGGTGCCGGCGGGTGAGACCGCCGCGACGCTGACGCCGGTGCCTGACGAATTCGGCGGCGTCCCCGCCACCGCGCGGGCGCCGACCGGCGGCGGGCGCGCGGCGCTGTCGCGGCTGAAGACGCTGGCGGAAACCGGCACGCGGGTCCTGATGGCGCCGCCGGCCCGGGCGGCGGGCTGAGGCCATGGCGGGCGGCGGCCGATGATGAACCTCGATCTGATCCGCTCCTTCGCGATGCTGGGCGAGGTGCAGCATTATGGCGAGGCCGCGCGCCGCCTCGGCATCTCGCAGCCCTCGCTCACCAAGCAGATCCGCCGGCTGGAGGATCTGCTGGGCGCACCGCTGTTCGAGCGCAGCCGCAAGGGCACGGAACTGACCGCTTTCGGGCGGTTGTTTCTGGAGGATGTGCGGCCGGTGCTGCGCCACGCCGGCCATGTGTGGGAAAACGGCGTGCGGGCGGCACGCGGCGAGCGCGGACGGCTGGCCATCGGCTTCACCTTTTCCGCCATGAACGTGATGCCGGCCATCCTGTTCCGGTTCCGGGCGCTGCACCCGGAGGTGGAACTGCATTTCGAGGATATTTCCTCCCGCCATCAGGAGCGGCGGGTGCGGGAGGGCAGTCTGGATGCCGGCTTCATCCGCCTGCCGGCCGGGCCGGGGCTGGCCTCCCGCGTCATCGGGCATGACCGGCTGGTGCTGCTGGTGCCGGAGGCGCTGGGCGCGGCAATCGACAGTTTCGATGCGCCGGCGGTGCGCGAGCAGCCGTTTCTTGCCCTGCCGGCGGCTTTTGCGCCCGGACTGGAAGACCAGATTCAGGCGCTGTTCAAGTCGCGCGGGTTCGCGCCGCAGCGGATTCTGCGCGCCAATGAATCGCTCACCATCCTGTCGCTGGTGGCGGCCGGGTTCGGGCTGGCCTTCATGCACGAGGCGGCGGTTGCCCGCTTCGGCGGGCACTATGGGGGGGTGTGCGTGCGGCCCGTGCCCGGCGATGTCGCCGCCTGGAAAGTGGGCCTCGTGTGGCGCGAGGGCGAGGTGAGCCCGGCGCTGGAGCGTTTTCTGGATGTCGCCCGCCGGGTCGTGGAGAGCCGCCCGGCGGGCTGAACCGGCGGCTAAAGGGACAGCGGCCGGGCGTGGGAACGCAGGTCGCCGGCGGTCACGCCTTCAAGCGAGGGCCGCACGAGGCAGGCGCCGTCGGTGAAGCGGCCGAGCCCGGTTTCCAGCCCGACGAACGGCAGGCCGAGGGCCTGTGCGGCGATGCGGTCCCAGTGGCCGTCGCCGATGGAGATGGCATCGGCCTGCACGTTGCCGCCGGCGGCCCTCTGCCACAGCCGCAGGCCGTGCGCCACGATGGCCTGTTTGGAAAGCCCGTCGGCGGCGGTGGCCAGCAGGGCGCGGCCGGGATCGATGCCGAGCAGGGCGAGCTTCAGCCGCGCCATGCCGGCCAGCGAGCCGGTGGCGAACACCGGCACCACATCCGCCAGCCCGGCAATGGCCGCCAGCAGAGCCGGCGCCCCGGCTATGGGGGGCGGCGGCGCCCGGCGGATGCGGGCGGCATAGTCGCGGGCCGTCAGGGCATCGAACGCATCGATCTCGCCGGCCCGCGCGCCGCTGCCGCGCCGGTCGAGCAGCAGTTCGTCGAGCACGCCGGAATCGGTGTAGTTGCGATAGGCCGTGACGGGCTTTGCGTAAAGGTCGAGCCCCATGGCGGTCAGCGCCGCGGCCAGTGTCGCGTGGTGGCCGGCAGTGCTGTCGAGCAGCGTGCCGTCGATGTCGAACACCACGACGAGGGGACGGTTCGGGACGGGCGGCATCAGGCCCTTTCTGCCGCACCGAGGCGGGCTGAGACGAGCGGGAAATCCACGGAGAAGCCGCGCCGCTCCTCCAGCAGCGCCATCAGGCCGAGAACGCCGGCATCGTCGAAGCGGCGCCCGGCGATCTGCACGCTGACCGGCACCGTGCCCGGGCGGGCCAGCACCGGCACTGTGCCGGCGGGCCGGCCGAGCTGGTTGAACCAGCAGGCGAAACCCATGTGGCTCATGGTGCGGTGGCTGAGCGGGCCCTTGTCCGGCTCCGGCCCGGTCGCCACGGCGGCAAAGCCGGTGACGGGCAGGGCCGGCGACAGCACATAATCGAACGGTTCGAGCTGCGCCGCCAGCCGCTGCGTTGCCGCGGCGACGCGCTTGCCGGTCAGGGCCACGGCGAGCGCGCTCTCGCAGAGCGCCTCGTCGATCATCGCGCCGATCTGCGGCAGGATGCGTCCGCGCCGGTCGGCCGGGGCGCTCATCAGCTCCGCCAGACCTCTGGCCACCATGGTGCGGTAGATGGCTTCATAATCGCCGGCGGCGAGGTCGAAGTCGGCGAGCGGCACGATTTCCGCCCCGGCTTCGGCCAGCAGGCGCGCGGCCCGGCCGGTGGCCGACAGCGTGGGGGCATCCGTCGGCGTGCCCCAGCCGAGCTGGCGGACGACGGCGATGCGCAGGCCATGGAGATGACGCGGCGGCGGCGCCGGTGCGAAGGCGCCGGGCAGGCAGACGTGATCGGCCGCATCCTCGCGCCCGACGATGGCGAGCAGCCCTTCCACATCGGCGGTGGAACGGCCCATCGGGCCGGCGCCGCGATAGGCGCCGGGCGGATCATAGGCGACGCGGCCCTGCGTGGCATGGAAGGCGGTGAGGCCGCACACCGCGGCCGGCAGGCGGACCGAGCCCACCATGTCGGTGCCGATGGCCAGCGCCCCGGCCCCGCAGGCGAGGGCGGCGGCAGCCCCGGCCGAAGACCCGGCCGTGTTGAGATCCGGGTTCCACGGGTTGCGCACCACGCCGGCGCGGGAACTGAGCCCCGACATCAGCAGCCCGAAATCCGGCATCGTCGTCTTGCCGATGATGACGAGCCCGGCTTCCCGCACCCGGCGCACCGGGGCGGCATCGTGGGCGGAAACCCGGCCTTCGTTGACGGCGCTGCCGTGCCAGCGCGGCAGGCCGGCAATGTTGAAGCTGTCCTTGAAGGTAACCGGCACGCCGTCGAAGGGGGAAAGCGGCGTGCCGGCCTGCCAGCGGGCGGCACTTTCGGCGGCCGCGCGGCGGGCGTCGGCCTCGTTCAGGCAGGCAAAGGCGTGGAACGTGTCGCCGGCCTGCCGGGCGGCGTCGAGCACGGCCTCGGTAACGGCAACGGGGGAAAGAGTACCGTCGGCATAGGCACGCGCCAGCGTACCCGCGCCAAGGCCTTCCGGGCGGGCTTGTTGCGGGGACAAAGCCGCTCTCCTCTGGCTTGGGTTTCAGACCGGGATGATCGTCATACGCCGGGCCCGGTTGCCAGCGGCAGGCCGGGCGTGGCTTTCCATTCGTTCAGCGAACCGTCGTAGACGGCGATATCGGTGCGGCCGCGGGCCTCCAGCGCCAGCGCCAGACCGGCCGCGTTGACCCCGCCGCCGCAATAGAGCACCAGCGGCCCCTCGGGCACGGCGGGCAGCAGGGCGGACAGGCGGCCGGGATCGAGCCGGCCGGCCGCATCCAGCAGGTCGGCATAGGGCAGCGGCTGCGAGGACGGGATGTGGCCGGCCTCGAACTCCGCCCGGCGCAGGGCGCAGAACAGCGCCCCCGGCTGCCGTCCGGCAAGAATGGCGAGCACATCGCCGGTGTCGGCAAAAAGGCCGGGCACGGGCCGGGGCCGGAAGGTGCCGCCGCCGGGCGGGCTGTCCGGCCCGGTGGCGATGGCCCCGCCCGCCGCGCGCCAGCCGGCCAGACCGCCGTTCAGCACGAAGACAGACCGGGCCCCGAAGGCCTTCAGCACCCACCGCACCCGTGCCGCCCATACGCCGTTGAGGCTGTCGCAGACGACAATCGTGTCCTCCGGCGACAGGCCGAGCCGGGCGGCCTCTGCGGCAAGCGCCGCGGCCGTGGGCCGGGTGAAGGGAAAGCGGCCGTCCGGATCGGAAAAGGCGCCGAACAGGTCGGCGAACAGTGCGCCGGGAATGTGCCCGGCCTCGAAGCCCGCCCGGCCGCTGCCGTAGCGGCTGCCCGCGGCCGTCACCTGACGGTCGATACTGGCATCGAGCACGACGAGGCCGGGGGTGCCGAGGAGGGGCAGCAGCCATTCCGGCTCCGCCAGCGGCGGGCAGGGCGGGGCCTGCCTCATGCGGCGGCTCCCGCCTCGCGCCGGGCGCGGCTTTTCCACGCGCCGCGCATCGGGCGCGCAAGGCCCAGATGATCGCGCAGGGTCGTGCCCTCATAGGCCGTCTTCACCAGCCCGCGGCGGCGCAGTTCCGGCACCACGAGGCGGGCGAAATCGGCAAAGGAGCCCGGCACCCACGCCGCCTGAATCATGAAGCCGTCGGCGGCGCCGCTGTCGAGCCACAGTTCCATGCGGTCGGCGATGTCGGTCGGGCTGCCGATCATGTCGCCCTCGGTGCGGGCGCCATACCACTTGCCGATCTCGCGCAGAGTGAGCTTCTCGCGGGCGGCGAATTCCTGCACCTCGCGATAATGGCCTTCGACGCCGACCTCCGGCAGGTCCGGCATCGGCCCGTCGAGATCGAAGCGCGAGAGATCGACGTTGACGTGATAGGAAAGCCGCGACAGACCGGCCTCGGGCCGCACCAGATCCTCGAATGCCTTGTGGCTGGCGATGGCTTCTTCGCGGGTGGCGGCCACCACCACGGTTGCCGCGGGCAGGATGCGAAGCTGATCGGGATCGCGGCCGTGGGCCTTCGCCCGGGCCTTCATGTCGGCATAGAAGGCAATGCCGCTTTCCAGCGATTCATGGCTGCAGAAGATCACGTCGGCCCAGCGGGCGGCGAAATCGCGCCCCGCCGGCGAAGCCCCGGCCTGCACGATCACCGGATAGCCCTGCGGCGGCCGGGGCACGGAAAGCGGCCCCTGAACCTTCACGAACGCACCGGCATAGTCGACGCTCTCCACCGCCTCGGGCCGGCCGAACACGCCGCTTTCCTTGTCGGCGATCAGAGTGTCGTCGCCCCAGCTGTCCCACAGGCGGGTGGTGGCCTGCAACACCTCCTCCGCGCGGGCATAGCGCTCGCCACGCGGCGGCAGGCTGTCCTGCCCGAAGTTGCGCGCCTCGGCATCCTGAAAGCTGGTGACGACATTCCAGCCCGTGCGGCCGTCGGTCAGATGATCGAGGGTGGCGAACGAACGGGCGATGTTGAACGGCTCGTGATAGCCGGTGGAAACGGTGGCCGCCAGCCCGAGCCGGGTGGTGGCGCCGGCCATGATGCCGAGCACGGCCATGGGGTCCAGCCGCGGCGTGCCGGTGCCCCACTGCACCGCCGGGGCAAAGCTGCCGCCGAGGCTGCGCGGCATGGCCAGTGCATCGGGAATGAAGGCCATGTCGAACACGGCCTCCTCCAGCAGGCGGGCGGTGCGGGTGTAGTAGCCCGCAGACAGGAACGCCGGATCGGCCTGCGGATGGCGCCAGCCGGCGGTGCCCTGCGGACCGGCATTCATGAAGGCGGCGAGAGACATCGGGCGGCGGGCGGCCATGGCGGGGATCCTTTCTCTCACGCTTCCGCGGGATCGAGCAGCGACAGCTCGTCGACGAAGGCGGTGGCAAACGAGGCGGTGCCCCGGGTGCGGGCGCCGGCGCGGCCGGCCGCCTCGGCATAGAGGGCATGGGCGGCGGCGGTGGCGAGCAGCGCATCGCCACGCGGGGCGAGGAAGGCGGCGATGAGCGCGCCCAGGCTGCAGCCTGCGCCGGTGACCTGCGTCAGGCGGCGGTCGCCGCCCGCGACGGCGATGACGCGGGCGCCGTCGGTGATATAGTCGGTCGGCCCGCTGACGGCGACGATGGCGCCGGTCTCGCGGGAAAGCGCGCGGATCGCTTCCACGGCATCGTCGGATTTTGCTGTCGTCTCCACGCCCTTGCCGCCGGCTCCGGCGCCGGAAAGCGCGATCAGCTCGCTGGCATTGCCGCGGATGACGGTGGGGCGGAAGGCGAGCAGGCTGCGCACCGCGCCGTCATAGACCGGCGCGCCGGCGCCCACGGCCACGGGATCGAGCACCCACGGGGTGCCGGCCGTGTGGGCGGCGCGGGCGGCCCGGCCGTGGCTGGCGGCATCGCTGCTCATCAGGGCGGCGGTGTTGATCCACATCGCGCCGGCAGCAGCGGGAAACACATCCGGCCAGTCTTCCGCCGCGCCGATCGCCGGTCCGGCCCCGACCGCAAGCAGGATATTGGCGCTGAGATTGGCGGCGATATAGTTCGTCAGCCCATAGACGAACGGCCCGGCCGCCTTCAGCGCCGAAAACGACTTTCTGACCTCTTGGTCGTTCCAGGAAATGTGTTCCATGTTTTGCCCGAAATGAAGAAAAAGACAGCGGAATACGCGGGATTTCTCAACATCATTGATCGCATGTCTGATAGCGTAAAGCGGCATTATTTTGCCAGCTTGATAACTAATGGCTATCAGGAGCGCGCGGAGCGGACATGAAAACGGCCGGCGCGCAGGGCTGCGCGCCGGCCGGATGCCGGGCAGGTGGTGAGGCCGGGCAGGCGGGGGCCGGGCTTCAGCGCGGGGTGTTGAGCCAGCCGTGAATGAAACGGGCCATCACCTTCGTGTAATCCACGAGCTGATCGAGGCTGAGGGACTCGTTCACGCTGTGGGCCTGCGACAGCTCGCCGGGACCGTAGATGGCGGCGGGAATGCCGGCATCGCCCATCCAGCCGCCATCGGTCACGCTGGGCGAAACGGTGATCGGCGGCTGCGCGCCGAAGGTAGCGGCATGGCCGGCGCCGAGCAGCTTCACGGCCGGATGGTCGGGATCGACCTCCAGCGCCGGGAACACCTCGCCGCGGTCGATGATCATCGACGTGCCGCCCCAGCGGAACGTCGGCGGGTTGTCGCGCAGCCACGGATCGGCGGCCGCCACGGCTTTCAGGTGGGTCTCGATTTCCTGCACCACGGTGTCGTGGTGCTCGTTGGGATAATAGTGCACCGTCACCCACAGCCGGCACTCGTCGGCAATGAAGGCGGCATGGCGGCCGCCCTCGATGACCGCCGGGTTGATGGTGGTGGAGCCGAGCGGGCAGCCGGGATAGGATTTCATCACCGCCCAGTGGCGCTCAAGCTCGTTGAGGCCGGCGATGATCTTCATCATCTTCTCGATGGCGCTGGCGCCCTTCAGGCCGCCGCCGGCGTGGATCATGTCGCGCCGCGTGCCGTCGTGGAACGTCTGCGGGCTGCGGACCGTGATCCAGCCGGTGATGACGCCGCCCTGACCCTGAATGGCAAGGTCGGTGGTATCCACCACCAGCGCGAAATCGGCGGTGTAGCCGCGCTTGCAGCATTGCAGGGTGCCGGCCTCGCCGACCTCTTCGCCGATGACGCTCTCAAAAATGAGATCGCCGCCGAAGCCGAGGCCGGCTTCCTTCAGCAGCTTCACCGCGAACAGCGCCCCGGCGATGCCGCCCTTCATGTCGGCAACGCCGCGGCCACAGATGCGGCCGTCGCGGATGAACGGCCGGAACGGACCGGTCTCCCACGCCTCGTCGGGGCTGATTTCGGCCACGTCCACATGGCCGTTCAGAATGAGGCTCTTCATGCGGTCGCCGGCCGTGCCCTTCAGCGTGCCGACGACATTGGGATCGCCCGGATGAACGTCCCACATATCGATATCGAAGCCGAGGGCCTTCAGTTCCCCGGCCACGAAGGTCTGCACGCCGGTGGTGTTGCGTGCGGGCGGGGCCGGGGTTTCGAAGCTGACGAGGCGCGAGAGCAGGGCGAAAAGCTCGTCGCGCCGGCTGTCGATCGCCTCCAGAACCGGTTTCAGGGTGTCGCCGGACATCACTTCGCCTCCGGCGCGGCGTTGAGGCCCATCTGCCAGAACGCGGCTTCGAGGGCGCTGGCGCGGGTGAAGATCCGCGCCAGATCCTCGAAACGCGCCTCGGCCCCGCGGCGGCGGCCGAGTTCTTCCAGCTTGTCGAGGGCAGCGTTGACGCTGTCCTCATAGGCCACGCTCTCGTAGTTGCGGATCCATGCGCCGTAGGGATTGCCCTCCAGCACGGTGGCGGGATCGCCGATCAGCCGCTGGCCGATCTCCGCATAGCCAGCGACACACGGCATCAGCGCCACCGTCAGGTCGAGCAGGTCGCCGGCATGGCCGGTGTCGATGACGAAGCGGGTGTAGGTGATGGTTTCCGGGGCTTCCGGCTCGGCCGCCATCTCTTCCTCGCTGATGCCCCAGCCGGCGCAGTAACCGACGTGGAGGGGAATTTCATCGAGGATGGCCTGCAGGCCGCCGGCTGCCGCCCTCAGCTCGCTGAGCGAGCCGCTCTTGTAGACCGACAGGCCATAGGCCCGGGCGAAGTGGATGAGGAACAGGTAATCCTGCGTCAGAAAGCGGCGGAAGCTCGCCTCCGGCAGAGTGCCGGCGCCAAGCTGGCGCACGAAGGGATGGCCGACATAGTCGGTCCACACCGGGCCGGCGGCCTCACGCAGGCGGCCGAACAGGCCACGGCTGAAATCGATGGTCATGACGGGAACTCTCTCGCTTCCTCTCAGGCGGCGGGGCGGCGCACCACCACCATCTTGTCGCGGATGCGGCGGAAGGCGGCGTTGGCCTCGCGCACGATCCGGTCTTCGTCCGCCAGCGTCAGCCGGCGGTTCTTCATCACCACCCGCCCGTCGATGATCGAGGTGTCGACCACGCTGCCGTTGGCGGCAAAGACGAGATGGCTGGTCATGTGGGTGGCATCCTCGCGCAGCAGCGGCGTGAAGATGGCGTTGTTGGTATCGACCAGAATGATGTCGGCCTTCCGGCCCGCGGCGAGCGCGCCGGTTTCATGGCCAAGGGCGCGGGCGCCGTTGTTGGTGGCCATGCGCAGCACGTCGCCGGCCGGCATCAGGCTGGCGTCGGCGCGGTGGGCGCGGTGAACGAGCGAGGCCCATTTCATGACCTCGAACATGTCGGCGCTGTTGTTGCACTCCACCGCATCGTGGCCGAGGCCGACGTTGATGCCGGCGGCCAGCATCTCCGGCACCCGCGCCACGCCGTTGCCGAGCTTGGCGTTGGAGGAGGGGTTGTGGGAGATGTGGGTTCCGGTTTCCGCCATCAGCGCGATCTCGCGGTCGTCGAGCCACACGCAGTGGGCGGCCACGCAGTCGGGACCGAGCAGGCCGGTCTCGTAGGCAAGCTCGGTCGGCCGGCGGCCGAATTTCTCCAGCGAGAAATCGACTTCCGTCTTCGATTCATTGAGGTGGACGTGAACGCCGGTCTTCAGGCTGCTGGCCAGCGCGCGGGCCTCGCGCAGCAGGTCGGGCGAGGCGAGCGGCACCCACTCGATGCCCACGCGCACCTCGATGCGGCCGTTGGC
>NZ_DAISHT010000136.1:0-4591 GCF_036822375.1 Pseudoxanthobacter sp.
ACACCGAGACCAAGGAAGTCGCCGGCCGCGCCGCCGAACGGCTGTGCAGCCTCATCACCGAGGCTGTGGCCGGCCTGCCGGAAGCCTGACCGTCCGAAAGTCCGATCCTCTCCGCAAAACCTGCCACCCCGAAGCCTGCTGCCCCGAAGCCGCTGCCCCATCACCACCCGGAGCCGCCCCGTGCCGAGCGATGCCGCCCCCCGCCCGCCCTTTCTGCCGCAGGAAGTGATCCGCGCCAAGCGCGAGGGACGGCGGCTGCCGAAGGCCGACCTTGCCGCTTTCGTGGCCGGCATCACCTCCGGGGCGGTGTCGGAGGGCCAGATCGCCGCCCTTGCGATGGCGATCTACTTCCGCGGCCTCGATCTGGACGAGCGCGCGGACCTGACGCTGGCCATGCGCGATTCCGGCCGGGTGCTGGACTGGTCCGACCTGCCGGGCCCGGCGCTCGACAAGCACTCCACCGGCGGGGTGGGCGACACGGTTTCGCTCATCCTTGGCCCGCTGGTGGCAGCCTGCGGCGGCTATGTGCCGATGATCTCCGGCCGCGGCCTCGGCCACACCGGCGGCACGCTCGACAAGTTCGAATCGATCCCCGGCTATGTGGCGACCCCCGACCTTGCGACCTTCCGCAACGTGGTGCGCACGGTCGGCACCGCCATCATCGGCCAGACCGACGACCTCGCCCCGGCCGACCGGCGCTTCTATGCCATCCGCGACGTGACAGCGACGGTCGAGACCCTCGATCTCATCACGCCCTCGATCCTGTCGAAGAAGCTGGCCGCCGGGCTTTCCGCCCTCGTGCTCGATGTGAAGACCGGCTCCGGCGCCTTCATGGCAACGCTCGCGCAGTCGCAGGCGCTGGCGGAAAGCCTCGTCGCGGTCGCCAACCGCGCCGGCCTGCCGACCCGCGCCCTCATCACCGACATGGACAGCGTGCTGGCCACCAGCGCCGGCAACGCGCTGGAAGTGCAGCTCACCATCGACGTGCTGACCGGCCGGGCGGCCGAACCGCGGCTGATGGCCGCCACCCGCGCCCTTGCGGTGGAAATGCTGCTGATGGGCGGCCTTGCCGACACCGCGCTGGAGGCGGAAAACCGCATTGCCCGTGCGCTGGCCTCCGGCGCCGTGGCCGAGCGCTTCGCCCGCATGGTGGCCGCCCTCGGCGGCCCGGCCGACCTTCTGGAGCGGCCGGCGGACTGGCTGCCGCGGGCACCGGTGGTGCGGCCGGTGCTGCCCGCCGTGCCGGGCACTCTGGCGGCAATGGACATGCGCGCGCTCGGCCTTGCCGTCATCGGCCTCGGCGGCGGCCGCGTGCGCCCGACCGACCGCATCGACCCCGCCGTCGGCCTCTCCGCCCTTGCCGCGCCCGGCGATGCGGTCGGGCCGGATCATCCGCTCTGCATGGTCCACGCGGCGAGCGAGGCGGCGGCCGATGCCGCGGCGGCGGCCGTGCGCGCCGCCTGCCGCCTTGGCCCGGCGCCCGCGCCGCGCGCCGTGGTGCTGGAGCGCATCGCCTGAACGGAGCGAGCCGGGAGACGCCCGCGATGAAGCGCATCGATCTCAACTGCGACATGGGCGAAGGCTTCGGCGCATGGGAGGCGGGCGACGATGCGGCGATGCTCGGCATCGTCACATCGGCGTCCATCGCCTGCGGCTTCCACGCCGGCGATCCCGTCATCATGGCCCGCACGCTGGCGGCGGCGAAGGCGCGCGGCGTCGGTGTCGGCGCGCACCCGGGCTTTGCCGACCTTTACGGGTTCGGCCGCCGCGTCATCCGCGGCGAGGCACCGGCGGACATCGAAAAGCAGCTCATCTACCAGATCGGCGCCTTCGCCGCGCTGGCCCGGGCCGAGGGGCTGCGCCCCGGCCACGTCAAGGCCCACGGCGCCCTCGCCAACATGGCCAACGAGGATATCGGTCTGGCCCGCGCCATCGCCCGCGCGGTCCGCAGCGCCGCCCCCGATGCCCTGCTGGTGGTGATGCCGGGCCTTGCCGGCGAGCAGGCGGGGGCCGAACTGGGGCTGCGGATGGCGCGCGAAATCTACGCCGACCGCTCCTATGGCCCGGGCGGCAACCTCGCCCCGCGCCGCGAGCCCGGCGCCGTGATCCACGATGCGGAGGCGGCCGCCGCCCGCGTGCTGGCAATTCTGGAAACCGGAACGGTGACCACCACCGCCGGCACGACGCTGCCGGTCGTCGCCGATACGGTCTGCGTGCACGGCGACACGCCGGGCGCGGTGGCCATGGCCGCCGCGATCCGGGCGCGGCTGTCGGCGGCCGGCTTCAGCCTGCAGCCGATGCAGGACTGGGTTCAGCCCGCCGCCTGAGGCCCGCGCGCCGGGCGCGCCACCACCACCACGTCGGCATCGGGAATGGCCTCCTTCAGCGCGCCGGCCATCGCATCCAGAACGCGGCCGACCTCGGCCATGGTTTTCTGCGGCGCAAAGCGCACCGCGATCTCGATATGCGCCACGTTGCCGGCGCGGCGGGTGCGCACGCCGTCGAGGTCGTCATAGTCGTGATAGAAGCGCGCCAGCGCCTGCGTCACCGTCATCTGAACCGATTCGTCGAGCGCCCGGTCGACCAGATCGGGCAGCGCCTCGCGCACCAGCCGCACGCCGATGACGATCATGAAGGCCGCGCCGATGGCACCGCCGACGATGTCGGCCGCGTGGCCGATGGTGCGGTTGGCGGCAAACAGATCGATGGCCACGCAGACCACCACGGTTGCCGAGGCGATGGTCTTGGCGAAGCGGGCCTGAAGCTGCGCCAGCACCGTCACCGTCAGGTCGCCGCGGGCCGAGCGCCACAGCGCATAGAGCGGGCCGGCATTGGCGAGAAAATTCGCCCCCACCGCCAGCATGGCCAGCACGCCGACGGTGCGCGGCGCCTCGGCCGCATCGTCCGGGGTGACGAGGCGAAAGATGACGAACCCGGCCGCTGCCACCAGCAGCACGCCGACCAGCCCGGAAATCGCCCGCTCCGTCTTGCCCAGCCCGTAATCGAAATTGCCGAGCTGGCCGCGGTTGATGCGCCGCAGCGTGTAGAGCCCGAGCATTTCGGTGATGAGCAGCAGCGCGCCGCGCAGCAGCTCCGCCAGAATCGAAATCGAGCCCGTGGCGATGGCGCTGGCCGTGTAGGGCGCCAGCAGCAACACATCGAGCAGAATGCCAACCGCAATCGCGCGTTCCTGTCCGCGCTGCGCAGCGCTCAGGTCAATGCCGGCCATGAAATCCCGTCCCAGCCCCAGAAAAAGCAATGAAAAAACAATCCGGACCGCGATCCCGCTCCCCGCCCCGGTTACCCCGGGGTGCAGTCAGCCGGCGTCCGGTCAGCCCGCACCGATGGAACCACCGGCGCGACCGGCAGGCAATGGCCCCGTCAGCTTTTGCAGGATGGCACCGGGGCAGGCACCCCGGCGCCCCTGCGACATTCTCGTCCCCGTCGGCTCCGGCAAACAGCACCGGCGCCGCGCAGGAGAAGACGGCGCCGGCCTGCGGGCTCAGGACCGCCCGCCGGGAACCGCAGGGGCCGGGAAACCGGCCGCATCCCGCTGTGGCTGGTGCAATTAGAACCCATTCCTGATTCAAAGCGGAAAGAAGGAATAGAAATGCCTGCTTTCGGCGGAAATTTCCGCTATTGCGGCATTCTGTGAGCGGCACTGGTCGCATTTTCCATGGACGCGGCGCGCGGGGGGTGTTCTGCGCGCCGTTTCCCTGCCGGGAGAGACACTGCCTATGGCTGCCTTCCACGAAGAGAAGGTTCTCGAGGTCCATCACTGGACCGACCGCCTGTTCTCGTTCACCACGACGCGCGATCCGGCGGTGCGCTTTTCCAACGGTCACTTCACGATGATCGGCCTGCCGGTGAACGGCAAGCCGCTGCTGCGCGCCTATTCCATCGCCAGCGCCAATTACGAGGACCATCTGGAATTTCTCAGCATCAAGGTTGAGAACGGCCCCCTGACCTCGCGCCTGCAGCACATTCAGCCGGGCGACACCATTCTGGTCGGCCGCAAGCCGACGGGCACGCTCGTCATCGATTATCTGCTGCCCGGCAAGCGGCTCTACCTGCTGGCAACCGGCACCGGCCTCGCCCCGTTCCTGTCGATCATCCGCGACCCGGAAACCTACGAGAAGTTCGAGACCGTCGTGCTGGTGCACGGCGTGCGGCAGGTTTCCGAACTGGCCTATCACGATTACCTGACGCAGGACCTGCCGAACGACGAGAACTTCGGCGAACTCATCGCCGGGCACCTGCACTACTACCCGACGGTCACCCGCGAGGCGTTCCGCAACCACGGCCGCATCACCGAGCTGCTGGCCAGCGGCAAGCTGGAAAGCGACCTCGGCCTGCCGCCCCTCAACCGCGAGGAAGACCGCGTGATGCTCTGCGGCAGCCCGGAAATGCTGTCGGAACTCAAGACCATGCTCGAAGCCCGCGGCTTCGACGAGGGCAACACCTCGACCCCCGGCGATTTCGTGATCGAGCGCGCCTTCGCGGAAAAATAAGCCGCCGCCACCGCGCCGGATGCCGTTTGCAGAGGGCCGTTTCCCGTCCAGGGCGGGAAGCGGCCCTTTTGCCTTTCGGC
>NZ_DAISHT010000136.1:4691-9547 GCF_036822375.1 Pseudoxanthobacter sp.
GCCATCAGTCCTGCCGCAGCACGGCGGGCGACCGCATTTGCCCTCATGGCGGTGTTTCTGGATGTCATCGGCTTCGGGCTCATCATCCCCGTCCTGCCGCCGCTCATCGAAGATGTCGGCCATGTCGGGCTCGACGATGCCGCCCGCGTCGGCGGCTGGCTGTTCGCGGCCTTCAGTCTGGCGCAGTTCCTGTGTGCGCCGCTGATGGGCGCGCTCGCCGACCGCTTCGGCCGCCGTCCGCTGCTGCTGCTGGCCATTGCCGGGCTGGCGGCGGATTATGTGCTGCACGCGCTCGCCCCCTCGCCGGGGTGGCTGTTCGTCGGGCGCGTGCTCGCCGGCATCTGCGGTTCATCCTATGTCATTGCCAATGCCTGCCTTGCCGATGTCAGCGCGCCGGAAAAGCGCGCCCGGGCCTTTGGCCTGATGACGGCGGCCTTCGGCCTCGGCTTCGTGCTGGGGCCGGCGCTCGGCGGGCTCATCAGCGCCTTCGGCATCCGCGCCCCGTTCTGGGCGGCGGCGGCCGTGGCGGCCGCCAATTTCGTCTTCGGTCTCATTGCCCTGCCGGAAACGCTGCCGGCCGACCGCCGCCGGGCCATCCGCTGGCGCGAGGCCAATCCGCTGGGCGTACTCGCCGTTTTCCGCCGTTATCCCGGCGTGCTGCCGATGGCGGTGGTGCTGGTGCTCTACTTCTTCAGCACCTCTGTCTATCCCGCCATCTGGCCGTTCTGGGGCATGGCGAAATTCGGCTGGCCGGCCACCACCGTGGGGCTGACGCTGGCCACCACCGGCCTTGCCATCGCCCTCATGCAGGGGCTGGCAACCGGCCCGGCCGTGGCGCGGTGGGGCGAGCGGCGGCTTGCCGTGGTGGGGCTGCTGTTCGGCGCGCTGTCGTGCGCCGGCTTCGGGCTGGCGCCCACCACGGCCGCGGTGCTGGTGCTGCTGCTGGTGCATGCGCTGGAGGGCTTCAGCCAGCCGATGCTCGCCGCCATGATGTCGCGTGCCGTGCCGGACAACGCACAGGGCGCGCTGCAGGGCGGCCTTGCGGCACTGATGAACCTCGCCATGCTGGCCGGCACGCTCTTCTTCACGCAGGTGTTCGGCTTCTTCCTGTCCGATGCCGCGCCGGTGAAAAGCCCGGATATCGCGTTCTTCATCGCATCGGCCATCGCCGCCGTCGCGCTTGCCGTGTTCGTCGCCGCCGTGCCGCGCCGCCGGGCGATCCCGTAACGGCGGCCCGGCCGGACGCCGCCGCCATCCTCACCCCGCCACCAGCGGCCTGAGCGCGCGGGCCGCGGGCCGAATATCCGCCCCGGCCCCGCGCGGCCGCTGACCGGCGCCCGGCCGGCAACCCGGCGACCGGCGCGGCGGCGATGCTGAGCGGTCCCGCACGGGGCACCGCAACCGGCGCTCCCGCGCGAAGCCGGCCATCGTCGCGCGTCAGAACCGCCGGCGCCGCCGCCGCGATGGTTCGGGTACGGGCCGCATCGCCGCTCCCATCGCACCGCGCTTTCGCTGCGCGGCCGGCACCGGCCGGGCTTCAGCACAACTGCGACCCGGACGGCACACCGGGCAAAAAGGACCGCCGCCCGGCCGGCTGCGGCGCCTTTGCGGCTTGCGCCCGGGCCGCAGGGCGGCAATCCTTGACCGGCAATATGCCGTCCTTCCCGCCCCGCCGGACATTCCGGACCAGCCCACAGCAGGAGACAGATGCAGGCACCCGACCGGCCGGTGACCGCCGGCGCCCGCCTCCGCGATGCCGTCATCGCGGCCCGCGGTCCGCGCCCCCGCCACAACGGCTGCAGGGCCGCCGCCACCGGCCGCACGGCCCGGCGGCGCCCGCTGCCGGCTGCCGCCGTGGCGGCCACGCTGTCGCTGGCCGGCGCGCCGGCCGCTGCCGGATCGCTGCCGGACGAGCCCGCCGGCGCCGCCGGGCGCGCGGCTTCGGTTGCCGCCTGCCCCGGCCAGCCGCCGGGCTACATGGCGCTGCCCGGCACGCAGACCTGCCTGAAGATCGACGGCCTCGTCTATTACGAATTCTGGCTCTACGGCTCCAATGCCGCCTCCGGCCAGCCGGGCTGGTACAGCGCCGACCAGAACGGCATTTCCAGCTACGTGCGCGGCGACGTGCGCCTGCACAGCGTCAGCGATACCGAATACGGCCCGCTGACCAGCTTCATCGAGCTGCGCATGAGCCTGCAATCGCAGCTGGTGCCCTCGGTGATGACCGACACCTGGCAGCTTTATCACGGCCTGCTGAACTGGAACGGCATCACCGCCGGCCGCACCCAGTCGATGTTCGACTATTTCACCGGCAGCACCTACGCCTCGCTCTACGAGCCGGCATGGTCGGACACCAAGACGAACCTGCTTGCCTATACCTACACCTTCGGGGCCAGCGGCTTCAGCCTGACCGGCTCGATGGAAGACAGTTCCTACCGCGACCTCGGCATCATCAACGCCCCCGGCTTTGCCGCCGGCACCGCCACCGGCTATGCCGGCCAGCAACTGCCGGACTTCGTCGGCGCGCTGGCCTACACGGCCGGCTGGGGCAGCGCGCAGGTCTCTGCGGCAAGCCACCTCGTCAACACCTTCCTCGGCACGGGCGGCACCGGCGATTATGCCGCGAAGACGGGCTGGGCCACCGCCGGCGGTGTCACCCTCAACCTGCCGCATCTCGGCACCGGCGACAGCCTGACCCTGCAGGGCGCCTACGGCGTGGGTGCGCTCAACTACATCGCCACCAATCCCATCGACAATTCCACCCTGCCCGGCGGCGCCGATGCGGTGATCGCCACCGGGGCCGCCGGCGGCCGGCAGCTTCAGCTTTCGCGGGCATGGTCGGTCAGCGGCGGCATCACCCACAACTGGTCGCCGCAGTGGCAGAGCAACATCAACGTCTCCTATCTCGATGTCGGGCAGCTGGGGCCGGCCGACAACTTCAGCAACGTCGATATCCAGGCCAGCCACATCTTCTTTCCGGTCAACAATCTGCAGTTCGGTGTGGAAGTGGAATACAAGCGCATCCAGCCGCAGACCGGCGCCCTCGGCAATGCGCTGGTGGGCCTGCTGCACATCGAGCGCGACTTCTGAACCCGCCCCGCCGTGCAGACCGGCCCGTGCAGATCGGCCACAGGGTGAAGCAAACGTAAACGGCGCGCGCCGGCCGGCAATATCGGCCTTGCTGCCGGCCCGCCGAACCGCGATTCTCGGCCCCGCGCAGGCAGGCGAAGGGCGGAGGCGGCCATGATGTCACGGCAGGATCAGGCGACCGGTCGGGCCGGCCTTGCAGTCGCCGCCGTCGCGCTCGCGGCCCTGTGGGGAGGGCCGGCGGCCGCGCGGCCGCTGCCGAACCCGCCGCCGGGAACGGCCACCGCCACCGCGCAGGCGCTGAAAGCCTGCCCGGCCGCCGACAGCGACGATTCCGACAGTTCGGACGATTCCGGCAACGCCGCCACCAGCGACGATTCCGGCAGCGCGCCGGGCCCGGACGGCTACATCGCCATTCCCGGCTCGTCGACCTGCCTCAAGATCAGCGGCTACGTCTATTACGAGTTCTGGCTGCTCGGCTCCGATGCCGCCTCGCTGCAGCCGGGCTGGTACAGCGCCAGCCGCAACGGCATCTCCACCTCGGTCAACGCCGACCTGGCGTTCAGCACCAAAACCGCCACCGAACTCGGCGCCATCAGCACCACGCTGGAAATGCGCGTCAACAAGCAGGGGCTGGGCGGCGGCGAAATCGTGAAGGTGCCGTCCGGCGTCGGCAACAGCTGGCAGCTCTATACCGGCATGGTCGAATGGGGCGGGCTGACCGCCGGCTATACCCAGTCGATGTTCGATTTCTACACCGGGTCCACCTATGCCTCGCTCTACGAGCCGGCATGGTCGGACACCCGCACCAACATCGTCGCCTATACCTACAGCCCCGGCGACGGCAATCTCAGCTTCACCGGCTCGCTGGAAGACAGTGCCGCCCGCAACGTGGCCATTGCCGGCACGCCGGTGACCGGCTCGGGCTATGCCGGCCAGCAGGTGCCGGACGTGGTCGGCCAGCTCGCCTACAGCGACGACTGGGGCAGTGCGCAGGCTGCCGCCGCCAGCCACCTCGTCAACACCTTCCTCTATCCCGACGAAACGCTCGGCTATGCCGCGAAGGTGGGGTGGGCGGCGGCCGGCGGCCTCACGCTCAACCTGCCGAAGCTCGGCGACGGCGATTCCGTCACCCTGCAGGGCGCCTATGGCGACGGTGCGCTCAGCTACGTTGCCGTCAACCCGCGCGACGACCACATCCGCATCGCCGGCGCGGATGCCCGCATCGTCACCGCCGCCGACGGCACGCGCTCCCTCGACCTTGGCCGGGCGTGGTCGGTCAGCGGCGGCATCACCCACAACTGGTCGCCGCTGTGGCAGACCAACATCAACCTGTCCTATCTCGACGTCGGCAACCTCGGCCCGGAAAACGACTTCCGCAACATCGACGTGCAGGCCAATCAGGTGTTCTTCCCCGTGGAGAACCTGCAGTTCGGCGTGGAAGTGGAATATAAGCGCATCGAGCCGGCCGAGGGCTCGCTCGGCAACGCGCTGGTGGCGCTGCTGCACATCGAGCGCGATTTCTGAGCCGGCCGCCGCCGCAAAGGGGGGACGCGCCACAATTGCGCACCCCCGCGGCCGCACGGCGCTGTTTCCCCGCACGGGCATTACCCACTAGAATCGCGGCTCAGGTCGCGGCCGGCCGTTTGCCGCCGCGGCCGCATCTGCGCTTCCAGAGAGAAACATGATGATCGACGACGTTCCGGGATCGGCTGCCGAGTGTGTGGAATGGCTGCGCGCCAACCGCATCGACGAGGTGGAATGCATCA
>NZ_DAISHT010000137.1:0-9542 GCF_036822375.1 Pseudoxanthobacter sp.
CCGACTGCAGCGACGGCGTCATCTGCTCGAAGGCGCCGTCCTGATGCTCGATCTTCACACCGAGAACCCTGGCCATCGCGTTGACGAGGTCGATGTCGAAGCCTTCCAGCTGCCCGTCCTTGTTGCGGACCTCAAGGGGCGGGTAGGCGGCCTCGATCGCCACCCGCACGACCTTGGTTTTCTCAATCTCGGGCGGCAGGGTCTGCGCGGATGCCGCGCCGGGGCCGAACTGGCCGAGCAGGCCGAGTGTTGCGATGAGCGGAAGAAGCGTCCTCTTGAACATCGAAGTCCCCTGTTCTCTGGCTGGCCCTGTGCGGCCGGGCATTTTTTGCTGGAAGGTTTCAGGCGGGAAGGAAGGCAAAAGGCGTCAGCGGCCCGGCCGTACCAGCTGGGGTACGGGATCGGGCCAGAACGGCAGGCGTTCGACAGGCGGGGTCCATTCGCCGCGCGCTGTCAGACCTTCGATATGCGCGGCCATCTCGGCGAGGGTGGCGAACCACACCCCGCCTCTGGCCTGCATGTGCTCGATGAGCGCGACCATCGCCTCCGCGCGGGCCAGGCGGCCGGACACGAAGGGATGCCAGATCGCCGCCCAGACGCCGCCATGGTTCCATGCGGCGTCGAACTCGGCCCGGAACACATCCATCGCCCGCGCCGGCGACTGGATGGTCATGCCCATGTTGAATTCCCTGAGATTGACGTATTGCGGCCAGTCGTCGAGCGGGTGGTCCGACGGCAGCTCGATAAGGCGGCCGGCGCGCCCCTCCAGAAGGTAGGGAATGTCGTCTCCCGGCAGCGAGGCGTCGTAGGCAAAGCCGTGTTCGATCAGCAGATCGAGCGTGTTTTCGGAGAACGCGCCCGAAGGGCAGCGGTATCCCTTCGGCGGCTTGCCGGTGACCTTCTCGATGGCCGCCATGCCGCGCTCAAGCACGGTGCGCTCGTCCTCGCGGGTAAGCTGGTTCGGCCGCTCGTGCAGCCAGCCGTGGTGGCCGAGTTCATGGCCGTCGGCGAGCAGGGCATCGATGGCGGCCGGATAGGCTTCGATGCACCAGCCCGGCACGAACACGGTCTGCCGCAGGCCGAAGTGCTTCCAGATGCGGGCGATGCGCGGAATGGCGACGCGGGCACCGTAGCGCAGCGAGGAAGACAGGCTGATCCGCCGCGTGGCGTCGTCGGGATAATAGAGGTGCAGCAGGCTCTCGGCGTCGAAATCGAACGCGAAGCAGACGGCGCAGCGCGCGCCGTTCGGCCAGGGAGGGGGATTGTCGATCAGCTTGAGCATGCACGACTCATATGAGGCCACGCGGAGAGGCGGGCACACCCGCCCCGTGAAGGATGATGCTCAGCCGTGCGGCACCGGCCGCAGGCCACGCCGGCCCGGCCGCCGGCGACGGAACGGTCGCATCTCCTGATTGACACGGGGCCGTGGCTGCGGCGCCGATGTGCGATATAATCCCGAGGGAAATTTTTATCGTCAACTCTATTTTTAGAGCAGAGTCCACCTCGCGTCGGCGGGCCGGTTCGGCTAAAAGTCGTTGCAAATCGGGAGAAAGAGGATGGCCATGGCCGGGGGCAGGCTAAGAGAGAAGCACAAGCGGCGCAGGGCTGAACAAGTTTTGGACGCCGCGGAGCATCTGTTCAGCCAGAAGGGCTATGAGGCCACGCGCATCGAGACCATCGCCGAAAAGGCCTCGGTGGCACCGGCCACGGTCTACAACTACTTCGCCACCAAGCCGAACCTGCTGATGGAACTGGCCATGCGCCACGTCCATGCCGCGCTTCCGGAGCGGCGCAGCTTCATCCGCAACCTGCCGGACGATCCGGTTGCCGGCATGCTCGCCTTCGAGCGGCTGCTGGCCGAGCAGGCCATGCGCCACCTGTCGCGCGAATCCTGGCGCGTCATCCTGTCGGCGCAATATATCGAGCCCGAGGGCCGCGCCAGTCGCACCGGGGCGCGCCTCAATACACTGATCAAGCGGCACTATATCAGCCTCATCCGCACCTACCAGCAACGCGGACGGCTGGATCCGCACGTTGACCCGGTGCGGTTGTCGGAACTGATCGTCGGCATCACCACGTTCATCTTCAGCAATTTCGTCTCCAGCTCCGGCGGCACTGTGGAAGAGATGCTGAGCAAGGGGGGCGGGCATATCGAATTCATCCTGCGCAACCTTGTGAGAACCCCGGCGGACGACGCTGCCGCCCCGTCTGCGCCGCCCGCCGGGCCGGGCGCGGACGGGGTCGGCAAAAAATAGAGTCGACTCTATTTTTATATTGCAAGGCAGCAAACCGGCTCCTAGTCTTCCCGCGGCGCATCGTTGCGATGCGTGCGATCCTGTGAAGTCCGGGAGCCTGCCGTGGGTGCGATCACCGAGAACGAATGGCGTTATAACCAGCTGATCAAGCAGTTCCCCTCCGAGGCCGAGCCGGCCTTCGAGGACGAGGAGCAGCAGATGCGCTGGTGGGGCCGCAAATGGGGCTGCACCAGCGATGTGGGCCGCCTGCGCGTGGTCCTGATGCACCGGCCCGGCGATGAGGTGAAGGTGGTCGACACCTCCCGGCGCCTCGACAGCAACGCCTTCGGCGACACCCAAACCGGCTGGTACTGGCGCGGCACGGAGCCCCCGGATCTGCCGGCCATGCAGGCCCAGCACGATGCCTATGTGGCCGCGCTGCGGGCCGAGGGTGTGGAGGTGGTGTTCATCGACCGCGCCGCGCCCGGCCGCATGAAGACCTGCTACACCCGCGATGCCGTGGTCGGCATCGGCGGCGGCGCCATGGTGATGCGGCTCGGCCCGCGCATCCGCCGCGGCGAGGAGCTGCCGGCAACCCGCACGCTGGCCGGCATCGGGTGCCCGATCCTGCGGACCATTTCCGGCACCGGCGTCGCCGAAGGCGGCAGCTTCTGCTGGCTCAATTCCCGCACCGCCGCCATGGGCGTTTCCTCGCGCACCAACGAGGAAGGCGCCCGGCAGGTGGAGGAGGTGCTGCGCTCGCAGGGGGTGGAACTCATCCGGGTGCCGCTCACCGGCTACCGTCTGCACATCGACGGGCTGTTCGTGATGATCGCCCCCGATCTCGCGCTGGCCAATTTCACCCTGCTGCCGTTCTGGTTCATCGAGCGGCTGAAGGCACTCGGCATTTCGCTGATCGAGCTGCACCACGAGGACGACGGCGCCATCATCAACGCGCTCGCCGTGGCGCCCGGCCGGGTGCTCATGCCGGAGGGCACGTCCGGCTACACGCAGGACCGGCTGGCCCTGCATGGCGTCGAGGTGGTTACCGTGCCCTATGACAAGATGATCTCGGGCGGCGGCGGTCTGCACTGCTCCACCGCACCGCTGATCCGCGACGAGGTCTGATCATGGCGGGCGATGCAACGAGCTGGAGCCCGGCGCAGCAGAGCGCTCTGGCCTTCCTTGCCGGGCGGCAGCCGGCATTTTCCGCCGACCATATGACGATCTGGAACCTGCACGAGCCGTCCTGGCGGGAATACCGGTCCGCGGCGTGGTATGCGGACCGTCTGGAGGCCGAGGGCTTCACGGTGGAGCGCGGCACCGCCGGCATGCCGACGGCGTTCTGCGCCCGCTGGTCGAACGGGCCGGGGCCGGTCATCGCCGGTTATGCCGAATATGATGCCGTGCCGGGGCAGGCGCAGGCGCCCGTGCCCTACCGGGCGGCCCGCGAGGGCGTGAGCCGCCACGCCGCCGGCCACACCGACCCGCACTCCGCCCTCGGCATCGGCTCTCTGGCGGGCTTTCTGGCCGCCAAACAGGCGATGGAGGCCCACGGGATCACCGGCACGCTGGTCTATTTCGGCGAGCCGGCGGAAAAGATGTGCGGCGCCAAGCCGGTCCATGCCGCCCACGGCTATTATGACGGTCTGGATGCCGCCTTCAGCTTCCACCCGCATTCCTTCCCGGCCCTGACCAACGGCTGCTTCTGGGAGACCACCAGCGCACCCTACTGGAGCCGCATCTACACCTTCGAATGCGACACGCCGGAGACCTGGCAGAACGAGGCTTCGGGCGGCGGCGTCGGCCATGTCCATGCCATGGCGCGGGCGCCGGGTGCCATCGACGCGGTGTGCCTGATGTACACCAATTCGAAGATGATGAAGGAATCCATGCTGCCGCATTCCGGCTCGTGGACGATCAACGAGTTCATCCCCGTCGCCGGGCAGGCGACGGCGGACAACATCGCCCCCGGCATCGGCCAGATTCAGTATTCGATGCGCGCGCCGTCGCTGGCCATGTGCGAGGCGGCCTTCGCCATGCTGGACCGCAACGCCGACCACATTGCCGCGATGACCCACTGCACGGTCGGCAAAGCGTGGATCACCAGAACCCGCGCGGGCCTGCCGAACAAGGCGATGGCCGAACTCACCTTCGCCAATTTCGCGCGGCTCGGCCCGCCGGTCTGGCCGGAGGAAGCGAAGGACTTCGCCCGCAAGCTCCAGCAGGGGCTTGGCGTGGCGCCGATGGAGGAGCCCTTCCTGTCGGGCATGGAGAAGCTCACCCCGCCGTGGGAGGCGGAGGCCGCCTTCCGCGCGCAGCTTCCGGCCTGGCAGCTCAACTACGCCGCCGACGACTATGTCGATTACACATGGCATGCGCCGACCGTCCGGCTCTATGTGGCGCGCCCGACGCTGCAGCCAGCCGGGCCCGGCCACCGCTACCCGGAGTGGACCCGCAACGCCATGGGCGGGGTGCCGGCGTGCATCGATCCGATGTGGAGCAAGGCCGCGCAGGTGATCTCCACCACCGTTCTCGACCTCATGACGAACCCGGCCGCACTGGCGGCGATCACGGCGGAGTTCCGCGAGCGGACCGGCGGCGGCGTGGGCGGCACGAAATGGGTGGCTCCGCTGCTGCCGGCCGATTTCCAGGCGCCCGTCGGCTATCGCTGGCCGGAATATGTCGACACGCCCCGCGGGCGCGAGTGGAGCGTGCCGTGATGCCGGCGCCGCAGGCACCGGTGAGCGTGTCCGGGGCGGTCGCACGGCGCCGTTCGGTGCGGGCCTTCCTCGATCGCCCGGTTTCGCGGGCGACGGTGGAGGATATCCTGCGCCGCGCGGCCCGCGCCCCGTCCGGCGGCAACCTGCAGCCGTGGGTGGTGCGTGTCGTCGACGGGGCGGAGATCGCGGCGCTGAAGGCGCTGATGCGCCGGCAGGTGGCCGGGATGCCGGACGGCGAGCCGCCGGTTCCCGCCTTCTGCCCCGATGCGCTGAAGCCGCCCTACCTTGCCCGCCGTCGCCGGAACGGCGAAATCCTCTACGGCGCGCTCGGCATCGACCGCGACGACGCCGAAGCCCGGCGGGCATGGATCGCCGGCAATTTCCAGTTCTTCGGCGCGCCCGTCGGGGTGATGCTGTTCGCGGAGCGTCAGTCGACCCCCTACCAGTGGGTGGACATCGGCATCTACCTGCAGACCGTGCTGCTGCTCCTGTGCGAAGCCGGCCTCGACAGTTGCCCGCAGGCTGACTGGGCGATGTACGAGGCCACCGTGAAGCAGGCCCTCGGCGCCCCGCCCGACCTCACCCTCGTCTGCGGCATCGCCATCGGCTACGCCGATCCCGACAGCCCCGGCAACGCCGTCCGCACCGAGCGCGACGATCCGCTTGCCGCCTACGCCATCCGCTGACCCTGCCGGAGCCCGCCATGTCCGTTCTTTCCATGCCGCCCGTTCCGCCACCGCCCGGCCACCGGCCGGACGAGCGGGAACTGCGCGAGGACCTCGCCGCCGCCTACCGGCTGATCGCGCTGTTCGGCATGTCCGATACGGTCTTCACCCATCTGTCGGTGCGGGTGCCGGGCGCGGGGCATCGCTTCCTTGTCAACCCGTATGGCCTGCTGTTCGAGGAGATCACCGCGGGGTCGCTGGTGCTGGTGGATGCCGATGGCGAGCCGGCGCAGGAGACCTCATGGCCGGTCAACCCCGCCGGCTTCGTCATCCATTCGGCGGTGCACCGCGGGCGGGAGAATGCGGCCTGCGTGATGCACACCCACACGCTGGCCGGCATGGCCGTGGCGGCGCAGCAGGGCGGGCTGCTGCCGCTCAACCAGATGAGCATCGAGTTTCACGACGAGCTCGGAATCCACGATTACGAGGGGATCGCCGCAGACGACAATCTGGGCGAGCGCGACCGGATCGTGCGCGATCTCGGCGACCGGCATGCCCTGATCCTGCGCAACCACGGCCTGCTCACCGTGGGCGCGACCGTCGCCGAGGCGTTCTACTGGATGTACTATCTCGAACGGTGCTGCCGGTTGCAGGTCGCGGCGCAGTCGTGCGGCGTTCCGCTTTCCGTTCCGCCGCCGCAGGTGGTGGCCCGCACCGCCAGGCAGTTCAGCGGCGAGGTCAACAAGGGCTGGCTGCCCTGGCAGGCCCTGCGCCGCAAGCTCGATCGCGAGCAGCCGGACTATCGTTCGTGAGCGGGTGCACGATGCAGACGGGGGGCGAGGCGGTGGTCGCCGCCCTCAGGGCCAACGGCGTCACGACGCTCTACGGCATACCGGGCATTCAGCTCGATCATCTGTTCAATGCGCTGCATGGCGCGCAGCACTGGCTGCGCATCGTCAATGCCCGTCACGAGCAGGGCGTGGCCTATATGGCGCTTGGCCATGCGCAGTCCACCGGCGAGCCCGGCGTCTATGCCTGCGTGCCGGGACCGGGCTTCCTCAACACGACGGCGGCGCTTTCCACGGCCTATGCCGTCCGCGCGCCGGTCCTCGCCCTCATCGGCCAGATTGCCTCGTCGGCCATCGGCGCGGGTGGCGGCGAGCTGCATGAACTGCCGGACCAGACGGCGATCGTGAAGGGGCTGACCCGCTGGAGCGGCATCGCCCGCACCGTCGGGGAGGTGCCGGCGCTGATGGAGGCGGCCTTTGCCCGGCTGAAGGCCGGCATCGCGCCGGTGGCAGTGGAACTGCCGGCCGACGTGCTGGCGGCGGCGGCCGACCTGCCGGCGGCACGGGCGGCGGTGGCGGCGGCGCCCCGGCGCCCGGCCGCGGCAGACATTGCCCGTGCGGCCGCCCTGCTGGCCGGAGCCCGCGCGCCCCTCATTTTCGTCGGCTCCGGCGCCTGCGGCGGCGAGGCTGCGCTCCGGCATCTGGCCGAAACGCTCGGGGCGCCGGTGATCGCGCATCTGCAGGGGCGCGGCGTTCTGCCGGGCACACATCCGCTGGCCGCCGGCTTCGCCGAGGGGCGGCGATTGTGGAGCACGGCCGACGTGGTGCTTGCCGTCGGCACCCGCTTCCACGAGGCGCGCCGCAACTGGGGCGAACCGGCGCACCACCGGGTCATCCGTATCGACACGGACCCGGCGCGTTTCGCGCTGGGCCGGCCGCCTGAAATCGCCATTGAAGCCGACGCGCCGCTGGCGCTGGCCGCACTGGCCGCCGCGGTGACCGGTCCGGCGCGGCGCGAGCGTGCCGGCGCGCTCGCGGCCCTGAAGGCGGAGGTGGCGCAGGCCGTTTCCACCCGTCTGGCGCCGCAGATGGCCTTCATCCGCATCCTGCGCGAGACGCTGCCGGAGAATGCTCGCATCGTCGCCGACTATACCCAGATCGGCTATGTCGCCACCGCTGCCTTCGACGTGGCGCGCCCGCGGCTGATGCTGACCCCCGGTTATCAGGGCACGCTCGGCTTTGCCTATGCCACCGCTCTCGGCGTGAAATCGGCCCATCCCGCCGCCCCGGTCGTGGCCTTGTGCGGCGATGGCGGCTTCCTGTTCACCGGCAATGAACTGGCCACCGCGGTGAAACACGGCATCGCCGCCATCGGCATCGTCTTTTCCGACGGCGCCTTCGGCAACGTGCGGCGCATGCAGGAAGACCAGCATGGCGGAAAGGTCGTCGCAACGGACCTTGCCAACCCGGATTTCGTGCGCTTTGCCGAGAGCTTCGGCGCCCGGGCCCGCCGGGCCGGCGACCGGCAGGCGTTCCGGCAGGCGCTGGTGTGGGCGCTGGCCGAGCCCGGCCCGACGCTGATCGAGGTGCCGGTGCCGGGGTTCCCCGATCCGTGGGATCTGATCGAACCCTGACAGGCCGGGCCGCGCGAACGGCCCGGCCCGTTCCGTCAGGCGGCAGCGATATCGGTGACCTGATGATCGTAGGGATCGCCCTTCGTGACAGAGGGGACGACCTTCACCGTGCCATCGGCATTCACCGTGAAGCCGCGCACGCCGGCATAGGAAATGCCGTTCTCCTCCAGAAGCGTCTGCGCGGCTTCCTCCTGCCCGGCCGGCACATAGACGAAGAAGTGCTTCACATGGGTGGGGGTGTCGTTATCGGTCAGCTCCGAGCCGGCCCGGAGATAGGACAACGCCTCCGGCCCGATGTTCATTTCCACCTCGCCGAGCTCGCGCACACGGCCGGTCCTGTCGGTGATGACGATGTCGGGATAGTGCTCGCCGGCCGGCGTCGGGATCGACTTCCGGCGTTCGGATGCATTGGTCGTCGTCACGTAGCCGTCCGGCCAGGTGGTCTGTCCGGGAAAGGGGAAACGGTATCTGGCGATGTACTCGACCACGAGATGGTGGGTATCCTGCGACATGCGCGTCTCCTGTTGCGAGGGGGAGGTCGGGGGGAGGCGAACGGCGGACCGGCACCCCGCCGCCGCGGCAGGCGGGAAGAAGGCCGGAGAACCGGACGGGCAAAGCGCGGCGGCAAAACGTGGCGGCAAGGGGGGGCAGCAAGAGGCGGCGGCAAGAAAGCGACAGGCGAGCAAGCGACAGGCAGGCGGGACGTCGCCGGCCGGCGAACGGCGGGTCCCCACGGCCGGGCCTTCCCCGTGCAGCATCATCGGGCGCGATCCGTCCGGCACCGCCAGCCGGCACGGCCATGAAGATCAGCCCGCCGCGTCCGGCCCGCCCGCGGGCGGGCCGCGAAATCCGGCTGTCTGCGGCGACCTGTCATGCGGCTGGCCTCCCCGCGATGCGGACCGTGTGGTGACGAGCGGACGGCACTCCGCCGCGTCAGGCAGATAATTTGATGTCGACTCTATTTTTGGAGTTTGCTTCATATAAATGCGCCCGTCAATCGCGGAGGCAGCCGCGGGCGGCATCTGGCGCGCGGGCGAAATCGGGGCTGCCGCTGAGCAAAGCCGCCGATCGTCCGCCAGCGGGCGCGCCGCGGCAGCGGCGATGGCCGCGACGGGACGCGATCGGCAACCTGCCGGGCGCCCCCGGCAGCCCGCGCGTGTTCGCAGGCGTGCTCCGGGCACTCGCCGCCCGTTCCCGCCGGATCACCCGTTGATCGGCAACAGCGTTGAAGCGGCCGGCACCGGGAGCGGCCGAAGACACCGCCCGCCACGCCCGCCGCGCGTCACCGGAGAGAGGCAATCCGCCGTCACCCGGGGAGTGTCTGCGGCTTTTCTCCCGATCCGCCGGCCCGCGCCAACGCCAAGGGATGCAGCCACAAAGACCGGTTGCCGGCACATCGGCGGCACAGGACGGACCGGAAATGCCAAAAGCCCGTCATTTCTGCGGGCTGTTCCACGGCATGAATGATAGCGGAAGGGGATTTGGTAGCGGAGGAGGG
>NZ_DAISHT010000138.1:0-1891 GCF_036822375.1 Pseudoxanthobacter sp.
ACAGCCGCAGGGTTGCCTGCGTCTGCGGATCGCCCGCGCGGTGCAGGAAATCGATGGTGGTCGGCCGCTCCGCGCTCAGCGTCTCGATCAGGGCAATGTCGCCGATGGCGGTGGCGGCGGGAAACACCGAGCGGTAGCTGCCGTCGAAGCAGGCGCCCCAGCGGCCGGCGAGCGCGCTCGCCCCGCCGGCGACCCCGGCCTCCTCGGCCGCCGCCAGCAGGTCGTCGTCCCATGTGCGCACGATGCCGGCGACCAGCGCCTCCAGCGTCTCCGCGGTCGGCTCGACAACCTCGGCACCGGTGCGGGCGATGACGAAATAGAGCCGGGCCAGCGGGCCTTCGGGAAATTCCAGCCCCACATGGCCGACGGTGCCCGCATAGGCATGCGCCAGCGCCTGACCGAGGCGGGCGACGACATCGGAATCGTAGCGGTCGCGCGGCAGGTAGACGAGCAGCGAGACGAAGCGGGAGAACTCGTCGTGGCGGGCCAGCACGCGGATGCGCGGCCGTTCGCCGAGTTCCATGATCTTCGTGGCCGAATCGAGCAGCGCGTCGGCGTCGATCTGGAACAGCTCGTCGCGCGGATAGCCTTCCAGCGCCGCCAGCAGGCCCTTGCCGGAATAGGTTCTGAGATCGAGCCCGGAGCGGTCGAGCACGAGCTGGGCCTTGCGGCGGATGAGCGGAATGTGGCGGATGGAGCGCACATAGGCCGGGCGGGTGAACAGGCCGACGAGGCGCACCTCACCCGTCAGCCGGCCATCCTCGCCGAACAGCTTCAGGCCGACATAATCCATGTCGGCGCGGCGGTGCACGCGCGATTTCAGGTCCGTCTTGGTGACGATCAGCGGATCGTGGCGCAGCAGGAAGGCGCGGATCTGCGGGGTCGCGGCCAGCAGACTGGAACCGCGACTCAGCACCACGCGGGCGAGATCGCGCAGGATGCCGAGCGAGGTGGCATCGCGCCGCTCCATGCGCTCCTCGCCGGCCTCGCCGCTGAAGGCATATTCGCGGATGCCGAGCAGAACGAAGTTCTCCTCGTTGAGCCACGAGACGAAAGCGCAGGCCTCGTCGAGCACGGCCGGCTCCATGCCGGCCGGCGGCGCGGCCTTCCAGCCGGCGATCACCTCGCGCAGGCGCGCCCGCATCGGCTTTTCGTCGTCAACGGCGCGGCGCACATCGGTCAGCGTCAGGTCGAGCCCGGCGGCCAGCCGGGTGCGGGCGGCCTCGTCGAGGCGCGGCACATGGAGGATGATCAGGCTTTCGCGCTGCAGGCCCGGCGCCGCGGCGCCCGGCTCGGCCACACCGGCAAACCGCGTGAGGCGCCCGGCCTCGTCGCGCGCCACCGCGAGGATCGGGTGGGAGACCAGCAGCAGCTCCAGCCCCTGCTCCAGCAACTCGCCCATGACGGAATCGAGCAGGAACGGCATGTCGTCATTGAGAATCTCGACCACCGTGAAGCGCCGGCCATCGGGACCGGAAAGCTGGTGGTCGGCAAACCGCACGCGATGCTGGCCGGCCGGACGTTCGGCCAGCGTGGCATAGGCCTCGCCGGCAAGGGCAATGAGGTCGGCCGCCGAATAGGGCGCCAGATCCTCCTGCGGTGCCCGCGAGAACACCGCCCGCACGAACAGGGCCAGCGCCTCGCCGTCCGTCTCGTTTCGCAGCCGGTCCTCCGCCACGGTGATCGCCGCGGTCTTCTCGCTGTCGTACCGGTCGAGCATGATCGATCATCCTTCCTGTCCCGCCTTGTCGTCCGGCGGTTGTCGCAAGCCCGCACACTCTGCGGGCAGTCAATGACGGGATCAATATCCACAAAGTCCCGCATCGGGCTGGCGCCCTGATAGAAAAGGATCATGGCTGCAAGACGACACAGTGCAAAGACAAAGGGCAAA
>NZ_DAISHT010000138.1:1991-6045 GCF_036822375.1 Pseudoxanthobacter sp.
CCCGCCCGTGCTGCAGTGCAACAAGAGCGCGCCGGGCCGCACAACAGGCCGCCGGCCGCCGCCTGTGCACAGGCGACCGGGCGCGATCTTCATCTCCGCGCGGCCTGCACGGTCTTGTTGCGCGATCTTCTTGCGCGCTGTCGCGCAATCGTCATGCTTGGCGACAAGAGTGGCCGGTCGACACGGATTGCGGCTTCGCGGTCCTCTGTGAGCCGGCAAAGCAGCCCGCGCGACAGCAAGAAAAGGCCGGAGGCCCTATGGACAGCGACGACGATCTTGCCCCCGGACCGGACACGCCCGGCACGGTGCCGGCGGTTCTGGCGCCGGTTCTGGTGGCAATCGGCTTTCTGGTCGCCGTCACCCTGCACGGCGACCTCGCCTCCGGGCCGGCGCTGGCGGGCATCGGCCTCATCGGCCTCGTGGGCTTCTTTGCCGCACTCGGGCTTGGCGCACGGGTGCGGCGGCGCGTGCTGCGCAAGCCCGTCCGCGAGGTGCGTCCGGTGTGGCCCGACGGCGGCATGCGCCTTGTGGTGGAGGCCATTCCCGAGCCCTGCTATCTGGCCGACGCACGCGGACGGGTGCGTTGCTCCAATGCCGCCGCCTCGGCAACCTTCGGCGCCATCCAGCCCGGCGATCCGTTCTCGTTCCGCCTGCGCGCACCGGTGGTGCTGGAGGCCATCGACCGGGTGGCGGCCGGCGAGCCGGCAACGCGCATCGGCTGGTCGGAGCGGGTGCCGACCGACCGCTGGTTCGAGGCCTACATCGCCCCCATCGCCCTGCCCGGCCGGGAGCGGCGCACGGGCCGGCCGGATTTCCTGCTCATCATCGTCCGCGACCTCTCCGAGCAGCGGCGGCTGGAGACGCTGAGGGCCGATTTCGTTGCCAACGCCAGCCACGAACTGCGCACCCCGCTGGCCTCGCTGACCGGCTTCATCGAAACGCTGCAGGGCCCGGCGCGGCGCGACGAGGCCGCGCGCGAGCGCTTCCTCGCCATCATGGCCGAGCAGGCCCGCCGCATGGGCCGGCTGATCGACGACCTGCTGCACCTGTCGCGCATCGAGATGCGCGCCCACATCCGCCCCTCCGAGACGGTGGATCTGGCCTCGGTCGTCGCCACCGTGCTCGACGGGCTGGAGCCGCTGGCCGCCGAACTGGAAGTGAGCATCGCCCGCGACCTGCCGGCTTCCGGTCCGCTGGTGCGCGGCGACCGCGACGAACTCGTTCAGGTGGTGGAAAACCTGGCCGAGAATGCGCTGAAATACGGCGCCAGCGGCCGGCGGGTGGAGGTCTCCTGCCGGCTCGACGACAGCAGCGCCAAGCCCGTGGCAGTGCTGGCGGTGCGCGATTTCGGCCCCGGCATCGCCCCGGAGCATCAGCCGCGCCTGACCGAGCGCTTCTATCGCGTCGATGTCGCCACCTCGCGTGCCCAGCGCGGCACCGGGCTGGGGCTGTCGATCGTCAAGCACATCCTCGCCCGCCACGGCGGCCGCCTCGCGGTGGAGAGCCAGCCGGGCAAGGGGGCGACCTTCCTCGTGCGGCTCGATTGCCTGCCGGGACAGGCGCCGGCGCCGCTGCCGCTGCCGGACGCCGGGGAGATGAATGAAATCAAAGCTCTGGACGTTCATAAAACGACCATGGGAGAGTCATAAAAGAAGGCGGCGCAGGCAGCGGAAGCGGCACGCGGCCCCTTCGCTGCGGTCTGAAGGATCGGCCCTGCAAAGCCCCGCCCGACAGGGGTCTGCCTCACATCAGGGGGTCTGCCGCACTCAGGCCGGGGCCTGTCTGCAACGACCGACGAATCGAAAGAGAGCGATATCGCGATGCCCGAACACACCGTGGTGGCCTATGACGACGAGCTGAAGCAGCTGGCCGGCTGGATCGCCGAAATGGGCGGACAGGCCGAGCAGCTGCTGGCCGACGCCGTCACCGCGCTTTCGCGCATCGACACGACGCTTGCCCAGCGCGTGATTCAGGAAGACCAGCGCCTCGATCTGACCCAGCGCCGGGTTGAGGAACTGGCCGTTTCCATCATCGCCCGCCGCCAGCCGATGGCGCGCGACCTGCGCGAGGTGGTGGCGGCGCTGCGCGTTTCCAACGATCTGGAGCGCGTCGGCGATCTGGCCAAGAACATCGCCAAGCGCGTGGTGGCGATGAACGGGCAATACCAGTCGAAGCGTCTCGTTCTCGGTGTCGAACACATCTCCGAGATTGCGCTTGAGCAGATCAAGGCCGTCATCGACAGCTACACCAGCCGCGATATCGAAGAGGCCACCGCGGTTCGCAACCGCGATGACGAGATCGATGCGATGTATACATCGCTGTTCCGCGAGCTTCTGACCTATATGATGGAAGACCCGCGCAACATCACGTTCTGCACGCATCTGCTGTTCTGCGCCAAGAACATCGAGCGCATCGGCGACCATGCCACCAACATTGCCGAGAACGTGCACTATCTGGTGACCGGCGAGCAGCCCTCGCTGGAGCGCCCGAAGCAGGACGACACCGCGCTCACCACCATCGAGTTCGGCAAGTCGTAAGCGCGGCCGGCTGCGCCGCTCCGGCGCGGCGGGACAGGACTGCGGACCCCGCACCCCGGCCGGAACGGCCCGGGCTGCCCGGCCCGAACGGACTTTCAGGAAGGTCTGCGGGTGCCGGCCGGGCCGGATGCCGCCGGCGGGCCGCCGCACCTTTGCCACACCCGACTTTGCCACACCCGACCGGGGATGCCAGCCGATGCCATCGGTGATGATCGTCGAGGACGAGGAAACCCTCAGCCTGCTCCTGCGCTACAATCTGGAAGCGGAAGGCTTCAGCGTGGAGAACTGCGGCCGGGGCGACGAAGCGGAACTGCTGCTGCGGGAAAACCAGCCCGACCTGTTGCTGCTGGACTGGATGCTGCCGGGCCTTTCCGGCATCGAACTGTGCCGCCGCCTGCGGGCGCGCGAGGAGACCGCCCGGCTGCCGATCATCATGCTGACAGCGCGCGGCGAGGAGGCGGAGCGCATCCGCGGGCTCGCCACCGGGGCCGACGATTATGTGGTGAAGCCGTTCTCGGTGCCGGAGCTGATGGCCCGCGTGCGCGCCATCCTGCGCCGCGCCAAGCCGGAGGTGGTCGCCACCCAGCTTAAGGCCGGCGATCTGGAACTGGATCGCGAAACCCACCGGGTGCGCCGCGCGGGCCGCGAAATCCACCTCGGGCCGACGGAATTCCGCCTGCTGGAATTCCTCATGACCTCGCCCGGCCGGGTGTTTGCCCGCGAACAGCTGCTCGACGGCGTGTGGGGCCACGATGTCTATGTGGACGAGCGCACCGTCGACGTGCACATCGGCCGGCTGCGCAAGTCGCTGAACCGCGGCAAGGCCAAAGACCCGATCCGCACCGTGCGCGGCGCGGGCTATGCCTTCGACGACCAGTTCAGCACCGCACGGTGAGCGGTCCGGCGCGCCGGCCGGGCCGCTGCGGCAGGGCAGCGCCTCAGCTGCCCGCGCGGCGCAGCTTGGCATAGCGCGCCACAAGGCGGTCGCGCTTCAGCCGCGACAGCCGTTCCGTCCAGAAACGGCCGTCGAGCTGGTCGATTTCGTGCTGCAGGCACACCGCCATGAGCCCGGCGTGGCTCTCGCTGTGCACGCCGCCGGCCGCATCCTGATAGCGCACCGTGACGCGGGCCGGCCGCTCCACCGTTTCCACCACGCCCGGCATCGAAACGCTGCCTTCCGTGGCCCGCGCCAGATCGACGCTGGCCTCGGTGATGACCGGATTGATGAACACGCGCCGCGGTTCGGCCGGTGAAAGCCGGATCACCACCACCCGCTGCGGGACGCCGATGTGCGGCGCGGTGATGCCGATCCCCGGCGCCGCGGCCATGGTGTCGGCGAGGTCTTCCACCAGCGCCGCCAGATCGTCGCCGAACGCGGTCACGGCCGCGGCCGGGACCTTCAGGCGCGGATCGGGAAAGCGGACGATGTCCCGCACGGTCATGGCTGTTCCTCGGGTCTTGCCCGGCTGTTGCCGGGAACGGCTTGCAGGCCGGCTTGCACGGTCTGGCTTGCACGG
>NZ_DAISHT010000138.1:6145-9491 GCF_036822375.1 Pseudoxanthobacter sp.
GGCTTGCACGGAATGCGGCCCGCCGGACGCCGGCGGGGCAGCCGGCGCCTTTCCTTCCACACTTGCGGGCGCGGGGCCACCCCGGGCGGTGCTGCAAAGCTGCAAATTCACGCTTTAACAGATGCCTTGAGGTTGCGCAGCGCGCCGCGCCGCCCGATACTTATTCCAACTTATGCCAAGGTCTGGGTTGCCGGCCCGCACCCCGCCACATCGCGGGCCCGCGCGGCAGCCGCCGGGCCGGCCAGTCGGCTCTCCCCGGGGCCCGCTCCCCTGCCGGGGATGCGGGCGGCCGGGGACAGGCCATGCGAAGAGAGAGGCTCGACCGCCGTGTCAGCGACGCCGCGACATCGCTTCGTGATCGTGGACGATCATCCGCTGTTCCGTGGCGCCCTGCGCCAGGTGCTGGAGGGGCTGGACGACGACGTGGTCGTCGACGAGGCCGGTTCTCTCGATGAGGTCGTGGCCCTGCTCGACCGCATCGACGATATCGACCTGCTGCTGCTCGACCTGACGATGCCGGGCGTGCAGGGCTTTTCCGGCCTGCTCTATCTCCGGGCCCAGTATCCGGCGGTACCGGTGGTGGTGGTTTCCGCCACCGAGGAGCCGGCCACCATCCGCCGCGCCATGGAATTCGGCGCCGCCGGCTTCATCCCGAAGTCGCTCGGCAGCATCGAGGCCATCCGCGCCGCCGTCGGTGCCGTTCTGGCCGGCGGCGAGTGGGTGCCGCCCGACAGTGTCGGCACCGACGAGGGCGAGAATGACGAGGACATCGTGCGCCGCCTCGCCACCCTCACGCCCCAGCAGCTGCGCGTGCTGATGATGCTGAGCGAAGGGCTGCTCAACAAGCAGATCGCCCACGCCCTCGGCGTGTCGGAGGCCACCGTCAAGGCCCACGTTTCCGCCGTGCTGCAGAAGCTCGGGGTGGAAAGCCGCACGCAGGCGGTGATTGCCGCCGGGCGCATCGCCGGCGCTCCGCGCGCCGGCGCGCCCACCTGACGCGCCCGGCCTGACGCCCGCCCGACGCCCCGCCGGGCATGGTTGCACCCGCCTGCCCCGAAGCTGGGCATGCGGTGATTTTCGGCAGGTTGCGCCTTTTGCGGTCTTTTCCGTCGCAAAAGGTTGCGCTATGGATAGCAGGAAGGTTGCGCCTTTTCGCATGGCGCGGCGCAACCGCCTGTTTTCCGCATTCCGGCCGAGGCATCCATGGCAACCACCATTGGCGTGAAGATCGATGACGCATTGCGCGCCCGTCTGAAGGAGGCGGCCGAGAAGGTCGGCCGCTCCCCGCACTGGCTGATCAAGCAGTCGCTGATGTCCACGGTGGAGCGCATCGAGCGCGGCGAGGATGTCTCCGACCTTTCCGGCGAGCCGCGCGAGGTGGAACTCGTGGAGGCGGCGGAAAACGCGGCCTGCCAGCCCTTCCTCGAATTCGCCCAGTCGATCCAGCCGCAGAGCGTGCTGCGCGCCAAGATCACCGCGGCCTATCGCCGGCCGGAGCACGAGTGCCTGCCGCTGCTCATCTCGCAGGCGACCCAGCCGAAGGCGGTTGCCGATCAGGCCCGCGAGCTCGCCCGCCATCTGGTGGAGACGCTGCGCGAGAAGAGCCTGAAGAGCGGCGGCGTGGAAAAGCTCATCCGCGAATATTCGCTGACGAGCCAGGAGGGCGTGGCCCTCATGTGTCTTGCGGAAGCGCTGCTGCGCATTCCCGACCGCGCCACCCGCGATGCCCTCATCCGCGACAAGATTTCCACCGGCAACTGGCAGTCCCATGTCGGGCGCAGCCCGTCGCTGTTCGTCAATGCCGCGACGTGGGGCCTCGTCGTCACCGGCAAGCTGACGGCGACCTCGTCGGAATCCGACCTCACCTCCGCCCTCACCCGCCTGATCGGCAAGGGCGGCGAGCCGCTCATCCGCAAGGGCGTCGACATGGCCATGCGGATGATGGGCGAGCAGTTCGTCACCGGCCAGACCATTTCCGAGGCCCTCGCCAACTCGCGCCGCTTCGAGGCCAAGGGCTTCCGCTATTCCTACGACATGCTCGGCGAGGCGGCGACCACCGAAGCCGACGCCCAGCGCTATTACAACGATTACGAGCAGGCCATCCACGCCATCGGCAAGGCCTCGGGCGGGCGCGGCATCTATGAGGGGCCGGGCATCTCCATCAAGCTCTCGGCGCTGCATCCGCGCTACAGCCGCGCGCAGGCCGACCGCGTGATGGGCGAACTGCTGCCGCGCGTGAAGGCGCTGGTGCTGCTGGCACGGCGCTATGACATCGGCATCAACATCGACGCGGAAGAGACCGACCGCCTCGAACTGTCGCTCGACCTGCTGGAAGCGCTGTGCTTCGACCCCGATCTCGCCGGCTGGAACGGCATCGGCTTCGTGGTGCAGGGCTACCAGAAGCGCTGCTTCTTCGTCATCGATTACCTGATCGACCTGGCCCGCCGCTCCGGCCACCGCCTGATGGTGCGGCAGGTGAAGGGCGCCTACTGGGATGCCGAGATCAAGCGCGCGCAGGTGGACGGGCTGGAAGGCTTCCCCGTTTTCACCCGCAAGGTGCACACCGACGTGTCCTATCTGGCCTGCGCCCGCAAGCTGCTGGCGGCGCCGGATGCAATCTTCCCGCAGTTTGCCACCCACAACGCCCAGACGCTCGCCACCATCTATGCGATGGCCGGCAACAACTATTATCGCGGCCAGTACGAGTTCCAGTGCCTGCACGGCATGGGCGAGCCGCTTTATGAGGAAGTCGTTCCCGCCGACAAGCTCAACCGGCCGTGCCGCGTCTATGCCCCGGTCGGCACCCATGAGACGCTGCTGGCCTATCTCGTTCGCCGCCTGCTGGAAAACGGCGCCAACACCTCGTTCGTCAACCGCATCTCCGACAGCGGCACCTCGATCGACGAGCTGATTGCCGACCCGGTGTCGGTGGCCAGAGCCATCCAGCCGCTGGGCTCGCCGCATCCGCGCATCGCGCTGCCGCGCGAGCTGTTCGGCGAGACGCGTGAGAATTCCGCCGGCATCGACCTTTCCAACGAGCAGCGGCTCGCCTCGCTGTCCGCCGCGCTGCTGTCCTCCGCCGATATCGCCTACACCGCCGAACCGCAGCTTGCCGATGGCCCGCGCAGCGGCGAGGGGCGCGCGGTGCTGAACCCGGCCGACCACCGCGACCGCGTCGGCCATGTGGTGGATGCCACGCCCGCGACCGTCGACGAGGCGCTGGCCCATGCCGTTGCCGCCGCCCCGATCTGGGCCGCGACCCCGCCGGCCGAGCGCGCCCAGTGCCTGACGCGCGCCGCCGACCTGATGGAAGCGCGCATGCCGCAGCTTCTCGGCATCATCGTGC
>NZ_DAISHT010000139.1:0-9458 GCF_036822375.1 Pseudoxanthobacter sp.
GTTCCGCCGGCCTGTTGCTTTTGGGGGTGCGGCTTCCGGTTGCCGGCGGGTGAATGGCCTGCCCGTGGCGGCGGCGGGCGTTCGGAAGCCGGCGTTCAGAAGGCGGTGAGACTGCCGACGCTGCGGCCGAACACGGCCTGCGGGCGCGAGGCCTCGAACCCTTCCTGTCGTTCGCGCCTTGTCACGCAGGCATCGACGCTGCGGGCAATGGCCTGCCAGGGGCTGCCCTGCCGCAGGGCGCCGAGCAGGCAGGCGTCGTAGAAGGTGTAGCGGAAATCCACCCCGCAGCCGAACGACGGCCGGTCGGCCCGCGCGGCCGCCAGCACGATGCGGTGCGGGGTTGCCAGCCGCCGGTCGGCCGTGAACTGGCCGGAATAGCAGCCCGAGGCGATCACCACCGTCGGCCGGGTGCCGCAGGTCTCGTCCAGCCGGCGGGCGAGATAATCCGGCGGCAGGTAGGCCTCCTCGTCGCTCATGATCAGGCCGCCGTGCGGCTGGCCGTGGGAGGTGATGAACACGAAGCAGCCGGTGCCGCCGGGGGCATCGAGGCGGTCGAACGAGCGGTCGATGTTGTCGCTGGTGGCCCGCACGGCCGGCGAGCGGACGCCGGCCTTCAGCACGGTGATGTCGGGGGCCTTCACGCCGAAACTCATCAGCCGCCGCCGCATTTCATCGACGCCGTTGGCGAACACCGGCTCGCTGTCGTCACCGGCGATCAGCAGTGCCTTCCACGCCACCGGTGCGGCGGTGGCGGCGCCGGCCGCCGGCGGACCGGCCAGCCAGAAAAGCGCGGCCGCCGCCACGCAGACCAACAGGCCGGCGAGCGCGGCCGGGCCGGCGGGCGTCCGGCGGCGGCGAAGGGGCGTCCGGTGCAGCATGGTCGGGCTCCTGCGCGGCATGGTCAGTGGCCGCCGCTGCGCGAAACGAGGTTGAGAACGAGGCAGCCGGCAATGATGAGCGCGAAACCGACGATGGCGGCAAGGTCGAGTTTCTCGCCATAGAGCACGACCCCGACGGATGCGATCAGCACCACGCCGAGGCCGGACCACATCGCATAGGCAACGCCGACCGGGATCTGGCGCAGCGAAAGGCTGAGCAGCCAGAACGCCGCGCCATAGCCGATGGCGGTGATGATGGTGGGGCCGAGACGGGTGAACTGTTCAGAGGCCTTGAGGGCCGACGTGCCGATGACCTCGGCAACGATGGCCAGCGCGAGATAGAGATAAGCCATTGGAATTGCCCCGGAAGCTGGATCGTGCCGAGCACACCACAGCCGCGCCCGCCGCGCCAGTGGCATGAGAGGCCGGCACGGAGCCGTCACCGGCGGGCACATTCCGGTCCTGCGCAGCAGAGCGGAAGTATATTGCGCTTATATCGGGGCTAAATAGAAAATGCTTTCTGTATTACCGTATAAATGATAATGGATTTCCGACGCTGAACGGGCGTTTCCGGCGCGGCCGGCGCCGTTCTGTCCCGCAATGATGCCGGCGGCTGCACGGGCCGCCACCAGACCGGAAGGTGTGTTGCCATGGGCCTGCCCGCGATTTCGCCTGCAGAGGCGCTGATTGCCCTCGATCCCGCCGCGTCTGCGCCCGGCTACGACCGCGACTGGGTGTTCGAGGCGATCCGGCGGATCGATGCCGATTACACCCGCTCGGCCGATACCCACCTCATCAAGGTCGATCTGCCGGTTGCCGGCATCGGACTCTACCTCAAGGACGAATCGAGCCATCCGACCGGCTCGCTCAAGCACCGGCTGGCGCGCTCGCTGATCCTCTACGCGCTGTGCAACGGCCGGGTCGGGCCGCAGACGACGCTGATCGAGGCTTCCAGCGGTTCGACCGCGGTTTCCGAGGCCTATTTCGCGCGCATGCTGGGGCTGCCCTTCATCGCCGTCGTGCCGCGCTCCACCTCGGCGGAGAAGGTGGCGATGATCGAGCAGAAGGGCGGTCAGGTGTTCTTCGTGGAGAAGGCCGGTGACGTCTACGGCGCGGCCGAGCGGCTGGCGGCGGAAACCGGCGGCCATTATCTGGATCAGTTCACCTTTGCCGAGCGGGCGACCGACTGGCGCGGCAACAACAACATCGCGCAGTCGCTGTTCAGCCAGATGGCGGCGGAAAGCGATCCCGTGCCGCGGTGGATCGTGTGCAGCGCCGGCACCGGCGGCACCTCGGCCACCATCGGCCGCTACATCCGTTATCGCCGCCTGCCCACGCGGCTGTGCGTGGCCGATCCGGAAAGCTCGGTGTTCCACCGCCATTTCTGCGACCGCTCGGTGCGCGTGCTGGAAAATCCGGCGCCCGGCATCGAGGGCATCGGCCGGCCGCGGGTGGAGCCCTCGTTCCTGCCGGAGCTGATCGACTGCATGATTCCGGTGGCCAACACCGCCAGCCTTGCCGCCATGCGCGCCATCAGCAACACGCTGCACCGCCCGTGCGGCGGCTCCACCGGCACCAACATGTGGGCAACGGCGCTGATCATTTCCGCGATGATGGCGCGCGGCGAGACCGGTTCGGTGGTCACGCTGCTGTGCGATTCCGGTGAGCGTTACCGGTCGACCTATTTCAACGACGACTGGGTCGCCGCACAGGGCTACGACCTGGGGCCCGACCTCGCCCGCATGACCGCTTTTCTGGAGCGGGGCGTGCCGCTGACGGTGTGAGAGGCGCCGGGCCGCGCGGGGTGCGCGCGGCCCGGTCTTCTGCATCCCGGCCCTCTGCATCGCGGTTGCGCGCACAGGGCCGGTGCGGGTTTGCGGCCCGGTTCAGTACGTCCGGTATTCCGCTTCGCCCTTGGTCAGAGCGAACTCCTCCTCCGGCGACAGCACCAGCTTGTGCCGGCCGGCGATGGCGAAATAGACGATGCCGAGCGCAAACCAGATCGCAACGCCGATGACGCCGGCGCGGTAGGTGGGATCGGCCAGCTGGAAGCCCAGCGTGACCACGGCGATGATGACGGTCAGCGCCGCGCCGGCGATGCCGAACGGGCTCTTGTAGGGCCGTTCGATGTGGGCGTGGCGGGTCTTGAGCAGAATGCAGGACAGCGCCTGCATGATGTAGGACAGCATGGCGCCGAACACCGCCATGTTGAGCAGCGTGCCGCCGATGATGGCCGAGCCGCGTTCCGCGCCGACCGAGAACCACACCACCAGCATCAGCGCCAGCGCCACGATGGCCCCCGCCAGCATCGCCACATGCGGTGTCTTGCGCGTGCCGTGGGTGATGGAGAGCCAGCGCGGGAAATAGCCCGCCCGCGACAGCGAATAGATCTGCCGGCCCTGCGCATAGATGATGGTGTGGAACGAGGCGATGAGGCCGATCACGGCAATCAGCGCCAGCACCTTGGCAAGGCCCGAGCCGTAGATGGCGCGGAAGCCGTCGAGCAGCGGCTCGCCGGAGGTGGCAAGGGCGAACGAGCCGTTGGGCACCGAGGAATTCAGCCACAGGATCATGAACGCCGAAACGATCAGCGTCAGGATGCCGAGGATGATGCCGCGCGGCATGTCGCGCCTGGGATCGACCGATTCCTCCGCCGCCAGCGGCAGTTGCTCGATGGCGAGGAACAGCCAGACGGCGAACGGCATGGCCGCCAGCGCGCCGCCGATGCCGTGGGGCAGGAACGGCCCGTTGCCATCGGGAAGCTGCGTGCCGTCGGCGGCGATGTTGAGCGCCCAGCGCGAGAAATCCATCACCGGGAAGGCACTGACCCAGAACGCCACGAGGCAGGCGAGCGCCAGCAGCGTGACGACCAGCGTGACGCGGAACGAGAGTTCCACGCCGACCACGTTGAGGCCGACGAACACCACATAGCCGAACACCCAGTAGACCGGCTGGAATTCCGGCGGCGTGCCGAAGATGGAGCCCAGATAGGAGCCGATGAAGAACACCACCACGGCGGGCGTGATGACATATTCCACGTTCTCGCACAGCCCGGTGATGAACCCGCCCCAGGGCCCCATCGCGGTGCGGGCGAAGGAATAGGCCGCGCCCGTGTGGGGCAGGGCCGGCGACATCTCGGCAATGGAGAAGGTCAGGCCGAGATACATGATGGCGATGAGCACCGCGGCAATGAACATGCCGCCCCATCCGCCCGAGCCGAGGCCGAGATTCCAGCCGGAGAAATGGCCGGAAATCACCGCGCCCACGCCCAGCGCCCACAGCGAGGCAACGCCCGCATAGCGCTTCAGGCCGCGTTTCTCAAAATAGGCTGTATCGACCTTTTCATAGGTCACGCCGGTCGTCTGCACGTCCATGTCGCCCAGTCCCTCGCTAGAAGTGGCGGGCCGGCATGGCCGGGTGACGCGCGCTGACACCCCGTTTGCGCGCGTGCCGCCATGCCGCCGCCGATGACCGCTGAAGTGATGACCGCCGAAAATCCGGCAACCGCGGGTGCATCGCGCCGCCTGAGGGGCGGCCGCGCAGCCGAAATCGCCGGCCGGGGCGATGCAAGCCGCGGGCCAGTTGTTTGCAGACGAACGGGTTGGCGGATCAATCCAGAGCGACCCGGTTTTCCGGCAGCCCGGGCACGTCCACGCCCAGCGCGAACAGGCTGCCGGAAAGCCGCTCGCCGGGCTTTGCGGCGGTGGTGATGAACAGCGTTTTCAGGTCCGCCCCGCCGAACGTGCAGGTGGTGATGTTGGAAACCGGCATTTCCACAATGCGATCCACCTGCCCGGCGGGCGAAATGCGCACGATGCAGCCGCCGCCGTAGCGGCAGTTCCAGAGATAGCCGCGGGAATCGATGGCCGAACCGTCGGGCGCGCCGCGGGAGAAATCGCAGAAGAACGGCCGCTCGCCGGAAATCTCGCCGAGCGGGCCATTATAGTCATAGGCGCGGATGGCGTTGGCGAGGGTATCGGCGAAATAGAAGGTGCGCCGGTCCGGGCTCCAGCACAGGGTGTTGGAAATGCCGATGCCGGTGCGGCAGGCGACGGCCTCGCCGCCGGCGGCGACGCGATAGAGCACGCCATCGGTGCCCCCGGCGGGCAGGTCGTCGCCGTTCGGGGCCACGTTGTTGCGCATCGAACCGATCCAGAACCGCCCGTCGGGGTCGGGCCGGCCGTCGTTGAGGCGCACGGCCGGGCTGCCGGGCAGGATGAAGCCCTGCGCGGTGCGCTCGTCGCCCGCCGGCCGCCACACAATGAGGCGGGAGCCGAGCGCAACCAGCATCTGGCCCGGCCGCGTGGTAAGCGCCAGCGCCACCACCGGTTCGTCGAACAGCCAGCTGCGCACGCAGCCGTCGGCCGGGCGAAAGCGGTGCACGAGGAAGCGGTTGATATCGGTCCAGTAGAGGGCGCGCTCGTCGGCGGACCAGACGGCGCCCTCGCCGCAGCGATCGCCCGCCGGCACCAGACAGACCGGTTCTTTGTCCATGGCGTTTCTTCCCCCCGGGAATCGGGCCCGTTTTTTCGGCCGGCAGGGTTTGCCGGCATGGTTCTGCGGCCGGCATGGGGCGCGGCCCGCGGCTTGCGTTGTCGGGACGGTGCGAAACCGCGGCGCGCCGGTCAAGGGCAGCCGGCCGGCGGCGTGCGGCGCAACCGACGATGTGGGGCTGATGGCGCTTCCGGCGGCGAAAACCGGTGCCGGGTGGCGCCGGCGGGTGGCGTCCGTCCTGCGCACGCGCCGTCTGCGCACAGGTGCGACGTCAAATCTGAGACGATTCTGTGGCTTTTCGTTGTGGAACCGGAACGAGGGGCGTTGACGGCGGCAGGGACCCGGCGCACAGTCGCCATTGCCCATTGTTCGAGCACGAATGGGCGCTGCGCAGCTCTTGTGCAGTGCATCACCAACCGGAGTGAATCTTGCCGGCTGATCCGCGCCCGACCCCTGCCATGTGCTGTCTGCCGTTTCTGTCTGCCCCGGGTCTGCCGGCGGCCGGCGACGGGCGGACGGGGTCACTCGCCGCGGAGGGCGCCGTCCGGGCGCAGAAGCCGGGCCGGAAAGGCACAGACGTCCTGCATGAACGTGCGATTGTGCACGGCCGGGGGCCCGGACGTGGCGTTGCGGCCGGGCGCGCGTTTCTCGTCGTGCATGCGGGTCCGGTTCCGGGTGATGGCCGGGCGATACCGGCGCGTGCTGCCTGCATGGGCCCGTCCGCGCGGCGCAGCGATGCAGCCGCTCAGGGCGGTTGGGGGCAAAAATACAAAACAGGGCACGATAACATCGCAAGAGGCTGGCGATATAGTGCCCGGCAACCTTCAGAGGTTAGCGTATAAATGGATTATTTCCTGCAACAGCTGATTAATGGCGTTGCCCTCGGCTCGATCTACGGGCTGATCGCAATCGGCTATACGATGGTGTACGGCATCATCGGCATGATCAACTTTGCCCACGGCGACATTTTCATGGTGGGCTCGTTCCTTGCACTGATCGTGATCGTCGGCCTCGGGCTGACGGCGGCCTCTGGCATCGGTGTCATCTTTCTGGCGCTGGCGCTGGTGGTGCTGATTGCCATGGTGCTGACGGCGGTGTGGGGGTGGACGGTGGAGCGCATCGCCTATCGTCCGCTGCGCGGTTCCTTCCGCCTTGCGCCGCTGATCACGGCCATCGGCATGTCGATCATCCTGCAGAACTACATCCAGATCACGCAGGATGCCCGCGTGAAGCCGCTGCAGCCGATCATCACCGGCGGTTACACGCTGATCGATTCCGGCGATTTCGCGGTGCGCGTGTCGAACATCCAGCTGCTGATCGTGGTCACCACCGTGCTGCTGATGATCGGCTTCACGATGCTCATTTCCAGGACCTCTCTCGGCCGCTCGCAGCGCGCCTGCGAGCAGGACATGAAAATGGCCGCGCTGCTGGGCGTCAATGTCGACCGCACGATCTCGCTCACCTTCGTGATGGGCGCGGCTCTGGCTGCCGTCGCCGGCGTCATGTACCTGCTTTATTACGGCGTGATCGATTTTTACATCGGCTTCATCGCCGGCGTTAAAGCCTTCACGGCGGCGGTTCTGGGCGGCATCGGCTCGCTGCCGGGGGCCATGCTGGGCGGCCTGCTGATCGGGCTGATCGAGACCTTCTGGTCCGGCTATTTCTCGATCGAATACAAGGACGTGGCCGCGTTCTCCATTCTCGCGATCGTGCTGATCTTCATGCCCTCCGGCCTGCTGGGCAAGCCCGAGGTGGAGAAGGTCTGATGGCCGCAAAGAATGCCTCCCAACGCTTCAGCGCCTCGCTGAAGGATGCCATCGTTGCCGGCGTGATCGCGCTGGCGCTGTTTGGCCCGACCATCGGCCTCAAGACCGTCACCACCACCGGCGGCCTTGAGCTGGAGCACCGCTGGATGGCGGTGGCGATTGCGGTCGCTATCGTGTTCGCCGGTCGCCTGCTGCTGAACCTGTTCGTGTTCAAGACCGACCGTCCGGCCACGGGCGTGCTCGCCGCTCTGGCTCCGCGGCCGGCCACCCTGTCGGCCATCGGCCGGGTGCTCGGGCCGCTGCTGCTGGCGCTCGCCCTGCTGCTGCCGGTCATCCTCGGCAGTGCGTTTCCGACGCAGAACCGCTATGTGCTCGACCTCGCCATTCTCGTGCTCACCTATGTGATGCTGGGCTGGGGCCTGAACATCGTGGTCGGCCTCGCCGGCCTGCTCGATCTCGGCTACGTCGCGTTCTATGCGGTCGGGGCCTATTCCTATGCGCTGCTGGCGCAATATTTCGGCTGGTCGTTCTGGCTGTGCCTGCCGCTGGCGGGCGTGCTGGCCGCGTGCTGGGGCATGACGCTGGGTTTTCCCGTGCTGCGGCTGCGCGGCGACTATCTGGCCATCGTCACGCTGGCCTTCGGCGAGATCATCCGTATCGTGCTGCTCAACTGGGCGTGGTTCACCGGCGGGCCGAACGGCATTTCCGGCATTCCGCGTCCGAGCTTTTTCGGCATCGAATTCACGCGCGGCGAGGGCGGCTTTGCCGCAACCTTCGGGCTGGAATACAGCGCCGTTCACCGCATCATCTTCCTTTATTATCTCATTCTGGCGCTGGCGCTGCTGACGGCATTCGCCACCACGCGGCTGCGCCGCCTGCCGGTCGGCCGGGCCTGGGAGGCGCTGCGCGAGGACGAGATCGCCTGCCGCTCGCTCGGTATCAACACCACGATGACCAAGCTCTCGGCCTTTGCCACCGGCGCGATGTTCGGCGGCTTCGCCGGCTCGTTCTTTGCCACCCGTCAGGGCTTCATCTCGCCGGAATCCTTCACTTTCATGGAATCGGCGGTGATCCTGGCGATTGTCGTGCTCGGCGGCCTCGGCAGCCAGATCGGCGTCGTGGTGGCGGCAACGGTGATGATCGGCGGCTTCGAGCTGTTCCGCGGCCTCGATGAATACCGCATGCTGGTGTTCGGCATGGCCATGGTGCTGATCATGATCTGGCGTCCGCGCGGCGTGGTCTCGGCGCGCAAGCCGACCGTTGCCCTTGGCAAGAAGGCGAAGGCCATCGATGCCTCGCTCGTAGGGGAGGGCCACGGCTGATGCGCTGGCAACAGAACCCGGTGCTCACCGTGGAGCACCTGACCATGCGGTTCGGCGGCCTGACGGCTGTCGGCGACCTCTCCTTCAATGTCGGCCGCGGCGACATCACCGCCCTGATCGGCCCCAACGGGGCCGGCAAGACGACGGTGTTCAACTGCATCACCGGCTTCTACAAACCGACCGAAGGCCGTCTGGCGGTGAAGGACCGTCAGGGCCGGCAGTTTCTTCTGGAGCGGATGCCGGATTTCGAGATCTCCGGCCGCGCCAAGGTGGCGCGCACCTTCCAGAACATCCGCCTGTTCGGCGGCATGACGCTGCTGGAAAACCTGATGGTGGCCCAGCACCGCACGCTGATGAAGGCGTCGGTGTTCTCGTTTGCCGGCCTGTTCGGCTTTCCGACCTATCGCAAGGCCCATGCCGAGGCGATCGAGCGGGCGCGCTACTGGCTGGACCGGGTCGGGCTGATCGACCGCGCCGATCATCCGGCGGCCGACCTGCCTTATGGCGCGCAGCGCCGGCTGGAAATCGCCCGTGCCATGTGCACCGTGCCGGAACTGCTGTGTCTGGACGAGCCGGCGGCGGGCCTCAACCCGCGCGAATCCGCCGAACTCAACGAACTGCTGCTGTTCATCCGCAAGGAACATGACGTCTCGATCATCCTGATCGAGCACGACATGAGCGTGGTGATGCAGATTTCCGATCACGTCGTGGTGCTCGACTACGGCCGCATGATCGCTGACGGCACGCCGGCGGATGTGCGCAGCGATCCCAGAGTGATCGCGGCCTATCTCGGCGTCGATGACGATGAGGTGGGCGCAGTGGAAGAGGAGGTGGGCGCATGAGCGAGGCTCTGGCAATGTCCGCCCCCGCGGCTGCCGCCGGGCAGGGGGCGCTGCTCTCGGTGCGCGGCGTGAAGGCCTATTACGGCAAGATCATCGCGCTGAAGGGCGTGGATCTGGACGTCAATCGCGGCGAGATCGTCACGCTGATCGGCGCCA
>NZ_DAISHT010000140.1:0-9453 GCF_036822375.1 Pseudoxanthobacter sp.
ACCGGGTTCCCTGCAAACCGGGCCTTTGCAAACCCGGTCCGCGCCTCAGGCACCCAGCGCGCGGCGGGCGAATTCGCTGACCCGCGCGCTTGTCTGCAGCAACCCGCCTTCGACATCGGCGAGCGAGAACCAGCCGGCCTCCAGAGCATCGTCGCCGGCCACCGGCTCGCCGGCCTGCCAGCGGCAGCCGATCGCCACCAGCACGAAATGATGGGCGAGCGCGCCGTCGCCGTCGTGGCCGATGACGTCGATCAGCCCCACCGGCCCCTCGGCCAGCGCGCTGACGCCGGTTTCTTCTGCAAGCTCGCGTTCGGCCGCGCTGGCGGCGGTTTCGCCGGGCTCGATGCGGCCGCCGGGAAACCCCCACAGCCCCTGATCCGGCGGGTTCGCGCGGCGCACCAGCAGCACCCGCCCCTGCCGCGCCACGATGGCCAGCACCGCCGCAACCGGCCGCACCGCCTTGTCGGTCGTCTGCCCCATGGCACGCCGCCTCCGCCCTAAGACCGGCCCTCGCCGGCAATCGCAGCCGGCAGCAGCGGTGCTGCGGCGCCGGCCCGCAGCAGGCCGGCATCGCGCATCATGCTCTCGAACAGATCGGCCGGCACCGGCTCACCGGACAGATAACCCTGAAACCACTCGCAGCCCTCGGCGGCCACGGCCTCCAGCTGGGCCCGGGTCTCGATGCCGCTCGCCTCCACCGACATACCCATCGAGTGCGCAAGGCGCACGATCATCGGCACGATGGGGGTGTTGTCGCGCCGCCCGCCAAGGCGTGAGACGAGACTCTTGTCGATCTTCACGCGGGCAACGCGCAGGCGGTTCAGCTGCTCCAGCGAGGCATTGCCGCGGCCGAAGCCGTCGATGGCGATGGCCACGCCGGTGGCCGCCTTCAGCGCCCGCAGCGCCTCGAAGGCCGGCTCGGCAATGCCCGTCAGGGCGCTTTCGGTGACCTCGATCTCCAGATGGCGCACCAGCGGCCCGCAATCGCGGAGGGCATCGACGATGCCCGCGCCGACGGCCGGATCGATCAGTCCGCGCGGCGAGAGATTGACCGACAGCGTTTCCAGCATGAAGCCGCGGCGCCGCCAGCTCCGCAGGCGGCTGATGGCGGTGTGCAGCACGAAGGTGTCGATCTCGCCGATCAGGCCGCCCTCTTCCGCCGCCGCCAGAAAGGCGCCCGGCAGCAGGATGCGGCCATCCTCCAGCACCCAGCGCACCAGAGCCTCGGCGCCGCGCAGCGCACCGTCGGCCGTGGCGAACACCGGCTGGTAATAAACGCGGAAGGCGCCGCGGCGGCTGTTCTCGCTGAGGGCGGCGCGCAGACGCGCGCGCGAGGCGAACGGCACCGTTCCCTCGTCCTCATGCACCGCCACCTGCGCCTTGCCGGCGCGCTTGGCGCGGTAGGTGGCGGCATCGGCCCGGTCGAGCAGCTCGCGCGGGGTGGTGGCATCGTCGGGAAAGCGCGCCAGACCGAGGCTGAGCGTGACGCTGACCGGAAGACCCGACGGCAGGGTGAAAGGCAGCCGCATGGCCGCCATCACCGCATCGGCCACCGCCGGCGCGGCATCGGCCGCCGCCTCGCGGAGCATGATCACGAATTCATCGCCGGCCAGACGGCCGACCACGGCTTCCGGCGGCGAGGAATGCGTGAGGCGCAGCGCAATCTCCGACAGGATGGCATCGCCGGCGGCATGGCCGTGACTGTCGTTGATGCTCTTGAAATCGTCGATATCGATGAACAGCAGCGTCACCCGCCCGTGATGCTCGCGGGCGGTGCGGATGGCGGCATCCAGACTGGCGGTGAGATGGCGGCGGTTGGAAAGCGCCGTCAGCTCGTCGCGGTGGGCAAGGTCGTAAAGCTCGCGTTCCGCCTCCTTGATGTGCTCGATGCGGGTGAGCACGAGGCAGAGGCCCGAAACCGGCCCGCTGCGCCCGCCGACGACATCGAGCGAGGCGAGCACGGGCCTGTAGTCGCCGCTGCCGGCGCGGCCCTGCAACTCGCCCTGCCAGTGGCCGTGGTCGGCCAGCGCCACGCGCACGTCGCGGGCCAATTGCGGCCGCCCGCTGTGTGCCAGAAGGTGGCGCACATGCCGGCCCGCGGCCGCCTGCCGGTCGAAACCCAGCAGATCCGCCGCCGCGGCATTGGCTGAGACGACACGCAGTTGCGGGTCCAGCACGACCATGCCGGTGGAGGCGTTCTCGATCATGCGGCCCTGAATGGTCAGGTGGGCCTCCAGAGAACGCCGGCCGGTCACGTCCTGCAGGAAGCCGTGCCACAGCACCGAGCCGTCGGCACGCAGTTCCGGCGTCGCCCGCCCCTCCAGAAACACCCGGCCGCGAACGGGATGGTTCAGCGCAAATTCCCGGTGCCAGATGGCAAGGCTGCGGGCCGATTGCAGCAGCGAGGCCTTCAGGTCCGAAGCGGTCTGCACATCGAGCACCGCCGCAAGGCTGGCCGGATCGCGCATCACATCGGCCGCCGAATGACCGGTCAGGGCCAGCATGCCGTCGCTCGCGAACGGCATGCTGAAAGTGCCGGCAGCATCGATCCCGATCTGGAAGATGGCGCCGGGCAGACTTTCTCCCAGCCGCCGTTCGGCATCGCGCTCGCGGTCGAGCTGCGCCTGCAGCGCCGCATTGACCTGACCGATACCGACCAGCCGGCGCACGGACCGATAGCCACGCCAGCCGAGAAAGACGATCAGCAGCAGATAGGCCGCCGCCAGCCCCGCCTGCAGCGGACGCGTGCCTTCGCCGGAAAGGAGCAGGGAGCCCAGCGCGAGCGCCACCGGCAGGCCGGCGGCAACGCAGAACAGCCCGGCCACCGCCGGCATGGCGGCATGGGCCAGCACCCGCGCCGCCATCAGGCCGGCCACCGCCAGAACCACGGCCAGAATGGCCGGCAACGTGCCGGCCGACAGCACCGCGGCGGCACCGCCGATGCCCCACACCAGACCGTGCAGCACGGCCAGGCTCATCTTCCAGCCGGCCGGGCTGGGCACCGGCCAGACGCGCAGGATCGCGCGGATGCCGATCCGCAGAACGGCGACAAGGCCGCTGGCCAGCAGGAACGGCGCAAAAACCGCCGGCGACGCATGGGGAACGAGCGCCCAGAGCAGGGCGACGAGAACGGGATCGGCCAGCGCATCGAGGGGGTTGACGGCCCCGAACAGAAACCGGTCCGGCTCCACACCGGGCGCAGCCGGCCCCGCGCCGGTCTCGCCCCCTTCTCCGGCGTTCCGCCTGTTCTTATCGGTCATAAGGCCGAATTCCATGCCACACGCGGAAACGCGCCTCTGGCGTCCGCCGCATCCCCGATGAACCACCCACTCCACGGTCGGCCCGCAGGCGGTCGCCCCACCGCCTGCCCTGCAATGCCCACCCCCGGCAGCGTTGCCATCCGGCATCCGCTGCGGGATAAAGCCAGTCGCCCCGCGTCCGACCCTTCTACTTCATCCGCCTGTCACAAGGCCGGCGACAGAACGCCGCGAACCGTGATCGCAGTTGTCACCTTTCGTTGAATGCCGCGCTTTTGCAATCCGTAATTCAGCGCGGGCGGTGGCATTTCTTGCAGGCATTCAGGCCGCCGGCGCAGCCGGTGCGGCCGGTGGCGGCACCGGCACCGGCTGGGCGGCGTCGTCCTGAACCGGATCGATGGCCGGCCGCACGCGCCCGGCCCGGGCGCTGTCGCCGTCTTCGCCGGCGCGGGCGTGCTCGTCGGTCATCAGCCCGACGCTGTTCATGTTGAGGCGCTCGGCCGCCACCTGCCGCACCTTCGCATCCATCTCCGGGTTGCGCTCCAGAAGGGCGCGGAAATCCTCGCCCTCCAGCACGACGAGCTGGCAATAGCCCAGCGCCGTCACGTCCGCGCCGCGTCGGCCGCCGGTGAGCAGCGCCAGTTCGCCGATGAAATCGCCGCGGCCAAGGCGCACCGGCCGGCCGGCGGTGGAGACCTCCACGGCGCCCGACGAGATGAAGAACACCGACTCCCCGCGCTCGCCGCGCCGGATGATGCGCTCGCCCGGCACCGCGAACCGCGGCCGCAGCAGGCGCGCGATCTGGTCGATTTCAGCCGCCGACAGGCTCTGGAACATCGGCAGCTTGGCAACGAGTTCGCGGGTGTTGAGGCCAAGGTCGAGGCGCGGCCGCCCCTCGCTCGCCCGCCGCGAGGCGGCAACGTTGCGCTTCAGGTCGTGCAGCAGTTCCTGACCGATCATGCGGTCGCTGAACAGGGTCTCATATTCCAGTTCTTCGCGGCGCAGGGCGGTGCGCACGAGGAAGCGCTCCTCCAGCGCACGGGCATAGTCGGGATATTGCAGCTCCAGAGCGGCAAGCGACTTGGCCGTCGCCTCGATGCGCTGGGCCAGAATGTCGTCGATGATGCCGGTCAGGCGCGCGCCCAGAATGGGGCGGATGCGCTCAGCCACGAACGGCTTCATCTCGAACAGCACGATCCGCATCACCAGCAGGCGCTCAAAGCGATCGGCCAGCGCCTCCACCAGCAGTCCGTCGAAGCCGAAGAAGCGGTGCACCGTCAGCGCGAAGCGGAAGCGCAGCGAATAGCCCAGCATCCGCTTGGCGCCGCGGTTATATTCCACACGGCCGCCGGCCCGGGCACGTTCGCGCAGCCGGCCGATATCGGTCAGCAGGTTCTCGATGATGCGCAGCGAGACCGTGCGCTCGCGGAACAGCTCCTCCACAAGCTCGCGTTCGCGGTCGGCCAGCGCCACCAGACCAAGGGTGAGACGGTCGCGGTCGAGGATCTCCTTCTCCGTCTCCGTGCGGTGCACCACGGTCTTGATGCGCGCGTCATAGGGCGCGATCGCCTTCTGGGCGATGTCGTCGGCAATCTGCGCGGTCTCGGCCGTGTAGAGCAGCGTGTCGCGCACGTTGCCGAGCGCCACCGCCACCGCGCCATCGCGCACCGCGGCATCGAGCGGCGAGATCTGGTCGAGCTTCAGCAGGCGGATCAGGGCCCGCAGCGTGGTGCCGTTGACGAGCAGGGTGAACAGCGTGAAGCCCGTCGCGGTCGCGGCGATGAAGCGCTTGATATCGGGATCGACGAAGGGGTTTTCCGTCACCGACAGCGCCAGCGCCAGCGTGACCGCGCCGCGCAGGCCGCCCCACACGATAACGAGCTTGTGGGCATTGGCCACCTTCTGCGACAGCCGCAGCAGGCTGAGCAGCGGCAGCAGCCCGAACAGCACCGCAAGGCGCGAGGCGAAGGCCGCCAGAATGAGCACGCCGAGCGGCACCAGATCCCAAAGCCCGATATCGCCCAGCAGCCGCGGCACCAGAATGGAGGCGAACACGAAGATGAGCGAGGCGGCCCAGAACTCCACCTGCTCCCAGATCTCCCGCAGGTAGCGCCAGGAATCCGGGGCGACGATGGTCGGGGCATGGATGTTGACGGCGATGCCGGCCGCAACCACCGCCACCACGCCGGAGACGTGGAAGATCTGCTCGCCGCCGATATAGACCAGATAGGGCAGCGCCACCGACAGCGTGACGAGCGCCGGGGGAATATCGCGCACCAGCCGGAACAGCACGTTGGCGATGAGACCGCCGGCATAGCCGAAGGCCGCGCCGCCGAGGCCGGCGAGCGCAAAATGGCCGAGCGCGGTGGCCGCCCCCACCTTTTCGCCGGAAACCAGCAGCCCCAGCAGCAGCACGAACAGTGTAATGGCGGCGGCGTCGTTGAGCAGGCTCTCGCCTTCCACCAGTCGCGTCAGGCGCGCCGGAGCGCCGAGTTCGCGGAAAATGGCGATGACGGCGACGGGATCGGTGGTGGCCACGATGGCGCCGAGCAGCAGGCAGGCGACCAGCGGCTGGCCGGTGACGGGGGCCAGCGCGAAGCCGATGGCGAAGGTGGCGACGAGAACGGCCACCACCGCGAGCAGCAGAACCGGGGCGGCATCGTCGACCAGACGCCGGACATCGAGACTGAGCGAGGTCTGGAACAGCAGGACCGGCAGGAAAACATAGAGGAACGTATCTGCCGTAATCGGCAGCTCGACAAACACCCGCGCGACCCCGTCGAGCGCCGTCACCGTGGGCGAATAGAACACGAAGGCCGCCGCGGCGCCGATGAGGATGCCGACGGTTGCCAGCACCACGGAGGGCGGCACCTGCAGCCGCTGCGCCAGAGGCTGCAGCAGCGCGATCATCACGAGAAGGCCAGCCACGGCGGCCAGCACGATCGGCAAGGTCATGGCGTTCCTTTATTCACCCCCGGGGATACCGCCTGCCCAGACCGCAGCCGGCACCACCACGCCCCAGCCCGGTGCGAAGGGGCACACCGGATCCGTTCAAAGGGCCGGCCGCCGGGCCACATCCGGCAGCGGCGCGACCGGACGGGACCCGGGCCCCGCCCCTTCGCCAGCGGGCCCGGCAAACGTTTCACCTTCCGGCAAATGCTTCGCCCCGGCCCGCATGGTTCTCACATGCTACGGAGAGTGTGGCACAATCTCGACCCCAAATCGGGCGTTTGGTGGCATTTTCCCGTGCCCGCACGGGTTGCCGGCGCGGCAGAGGGCGGCGGCCGCCCTGCAATCGGACTTGATCGCGCCCGGCAACGCGCGCAATTGTCCCCTTCAGACCCTGCGGCCGGCCCGCCCGGCCCTCACTGAAGGACAGTCCATGACCCGCACTGCCGCCGGCCCGGCCGGCGAGGGCCGGCCCGCCGCCGCGCCGGCCCGCCGCCTGCCACCGCTCGTCAAGCTGGCCCTGGAACTCGGCCCCCTCGCCGTGTTCTTCGTGCTGAACGGCCGGGCCGACCTGTTCGTGGCCACCGGCGGTTTCATGGCGGCAACGGCAGTGGCGCTGGCGGTGTCGTTCGTTCTGGTGCGCCGCCTGCCGGTGATGCCGATCGTCTCCGGCGCCGTGGTGCTGGTGTTCGGCACCCTCACCCTCGCCTTCCACGACGAGACCTTCATCAAGCTGAAGCCCACCATCGTGAACCTGCTGTTCGCGGCGGTGCTGCTGGGCGGGCTCGCTTTCGGCCGCTCGCTGATCGGCCATGTGTTCGACGAGGTGCTGCGTCTCGACGAAGAAGGCTGGCGCAAGCTGACGCTGCGCTGGGGGCTGTTCTTCGTGTTCCTCGCGCTCGTCAACGAGGTGGTGTGGCGCCTGTTTCCGACCGATTTCTGGGTAAACTTCAAGGTGTTCGGCGTGATGCCGCTGACCATGGTGTTCGCGGTGATGCAGGTGCCGCTGATGCAGCGCCACGCCCTGCCCGACACCACCACCCCGGAGGAAGCGCTGTCGGAGCCGCCCGCGGACGGCCCGTCGCCGCGCCCCTGAGCGCGCAAGGCCCTGTCAGCCCTGTCAGACCCGGAGCGATGAGGCCCGGGACGCCTGAAAAAAAGGCCGCTGCCGGAAGGACCGGCGGCGGCCTTTGTCTTTTGCACCTGCGGGCATCGCCCGGGATCATTACGCCTGCGGGCATCGCCCGGGACTTTTTGCACCTGCGGGCATCGCCCGCCGGGGGGGCACCCGGCCTCAGCGGCTGACGGTGATGCCCTGCCCGCTGGCAAGCCGGCCCTGGAACGAACTGGGCGCCGTGGAATAAAGCGTCGCCACCGCGGCCGAGCCGGAATCCTTCAGCGTGATAGCGTTGCCGTTCAGATCCCACGCCGAAACGCTCTTCAGCACATCCGACTGACAGCCGCGGGTGGAGGCGCGATAACCGCCGGTCCAGCCGGTCAGCACCATGAACAGCTGGCAGCGCTGGCCGCCGCTCTCGATGGTCCAGCCGCCGATCATGTCGGAGCGCTGCACGGCAAGCTGCTGCTCGGGCGCCGGCAGAGCCGCCGGCTCGGGCTGCGGCGCGGGGGTGGCTTCCGTCACCGGCGGCGGCTCGGCCGGCACCGGGGGCGGCAGCTGCGTCATCTGCACCGGCGCGGTCGGCACCGGGGTCAGCGGCGTCGGCTGGTCCACGGGCTGCGGGCCGAAGCGGGTGCAGCCGGCCGTCGCCAGCGCAAGCCCGAGGCCCACCAGGACGGCTTTACGTCCGTTCATGCTTGATCCTCTCCCACTCAGGAGGCGTGCAACCCTGTCGCGCCGCAGGAGGCCGGCGCGAATCGGTCGCCATTGGGCCGAAGCGGTAACGCTTCGTCAATGTCTGTGGCAGGGCGCAGGCGTCGCACGCATGGCATTTCGGGCCAGGCAGGCAGCGCGATCACACTGCCGCCCGCCGCGCGCAGCAATCAGCTGCAGAAGCGCCGCACGCCGTCGTAGCCGACGAAGGTGCCGGTCTGGGCATTGAACGAGCGGTAGCGGGCGGAACAATAGCTGTACCAGGCCGGCGACCACGGCGCCGGTCGCCCGGCAGCGACCACGGCCGGCGGGGCCGGCGGCACGGCGACAGGAGCGCCGTAGACCGGGGCCCCATAGACAGGCGCCCCGTAGACCGGCGCGGGCGCATAAACCACGGGCGGGGCGGCATAGACGACCGGCGGCGCCACATAGGCCGGCGGAGCGGCCACGGCCGCGCCGATGGCGGTGCCGGCGGCCAGACCGATGATGCCGGCCGCGGCAACCGCGCCGCCGTCATAGCCCCAGCCCGGTCCCCAGCCGGGACCGGCCCAGCGCGGCCCCCACGGACCCGGTCCCCACCAGCCGGCCTGCGCCGGCGCAGCCGCCAGCAGGGTGCCGGCAGCGAGGACCGCCACCGCGACAGCCGCGCGCAGACGATGGCGACCCCGCCCGGCAGCAGCGGAAACGGTAAGCGACATGGCGCACATGGCAGCCTCCCCGGACGAAAACGCCCCACAACAAGCGGCCGGCCTGCCCTCTTATCCCGCTCCGGCCCGGATGGAGCCAATAGTAGCCGATCGCGGCATTTCGTCGATGGAATTGAAGCTGAAAAAAGCAAACGGCCGCCCGGAAGGGGCGGCCGCTCGATAACGACGACGAAGCTGCCGGATCAGGCGGCGAGCTTGGCCTTGGCCTGCTCGACGAGGGCCTTGAAGGCCTCCGGCTCGCGGATCGCCAGGTCGGAGAGCACCTTGCGATCGACTTCGATGCCGGCCTTGGTCAGGCCGTCGATGAAGCGCGAGTAGGTCAGCCCGAACTCGCGGACAGCGGCGTTCACGCGCTGGATCCACAGAGCGCGGAAATTGCGCTTCTTCGCCTTGCGGTCGCGGTAAGCGTACTGCAGGGACTTGTCGACGGCGGCCTTCGCCGTGCGGATGGTATTCTTGCGACGGCCGTAGAAGCCCTTTGCGGCTTTCAGGACCTTCTTGTGCTTGGCATGGGCAGTCACGCCCCGCTTCACGCGCGCCATGGCGGTTGCTCCTTGAGAGAATCAGATAAAAGTTCGGATGCGACCTGAAGAAGATCAGCCGTTCGGCAGGAAGTTCTTCTTGATGATGCGCGCATCGGGGGCGGCGAGCACAGTGGTGCCGCGGGCATTGCGGATGAACTTGGTCGTCCGCTTGATCATGCCGTGGC
>NZ_DAISHT010000141.1:0-3191 GCF_036822375.1 Pseudoxanthobacter sp.
GCGGCAGAGAAGTCACCGCTCATTAACTCGGGCATGGGACGCTCGAACTCGTTCGACATGGTGCTCGGGTCTCTCGTGAACAACCTCGCCCATCCATACGCCCGGAACAGGCAGAACGGCCAGAGCCTGAATCGCGGACGCGTCCGCGGGGCTGCCATGGCGGCTGTGCGCGTCTGCGGCGGGCTGGCGCTGGCAGGGCTTCTCGCCGGCTGCACCACCATGGGCCTGCCGTTCGGCCCGGACGAGGCGGACGTCGATACCGCCAGCACCACGGGCCCGGCCATCTATGCCGCCCGCAGCGGCCTTGCCACCAGCGACCTCACCGCCATCGGCTCGGCCCTGTCGCTGACCGACAAGGGGCCGCTGCGCTGGTCCAACCCGGAAAGCGGCGCGCAGGGCAGCCTCACCAACATCGTCACCGTGGCGCGGCTGGGCGACGATCCGTGCCGCACCTTCGACACCACCGTCAACGCCGTGGACGGCGTGCGCGCCATGCACGGCATCGCCTGCCGGCAGACCGACGGACGCTGGATGGTGGCCGGCCTCGCCCCGCTCGGCGCCGGCCGCGACGGCCCCGTGACGGACTGACGAACTGACAGGCCGGCGGGCTGGCGGGCGCGGCCGGGCAGGCGCCAAAAGAATCCCGGCCGGCTCTGGCATTTATTCCTAGCTTTCCTATATTCACGGCAGGTTCGTGCCGCCTGTCCCGCACGAGGTGTGCGGGGACGGCGGCCCGGCCGGTCTTCCGGTTCCCCGGCAGTTCTCCTCCTGCTGCGGGCCGGTCGTTGCACGCCGGCGGACGGATGCGGGCGGGGCTGTCCTCCCGGGGATCGGGATCGGACACACCCGCGAACCGTCCACACCGGGTCATCGCCACAGGGGGTGCCTGCAGGGGCCCGCACGGGCTTTGGCCTTGCATCCGCGCCGCGCCGGCGCGACAAACCGGAAGGCTGGCCGACCGGCCGCGACAGGCATTGTGCGCGGCCGGCAAAGGCTTTGAGAGATCAGGTCGCACCGCCCCTGCAAGACCGGGGGGACGCGGTGCAGCAGGCGGCAGGGTGCTGAACGGCAGGCCCGGCGCCGCCGAGGCGGGAGTGTTTCATGCGGGATCCGTATCAGGTTCTGGGGGTTGCCAGGGGGGCAAGCGAGGCGGAGATCAAGGCGGCCTATCGCAAGCTTGCCAAGCGCCTTCACCCCGATCGCAACAAGGATGACCCCAACGCGCAGGAACGGTTTGCCGAAGCCAGCGCGGCTTACGAGATTGTGGGCGACAAGGACAAGCGCGGCCAGTTCGACCGCGGCGAGATCGATGCTGAGGGCAAGCCCCGGATGCAGGGCTTCGGCGGTCAGGGTTTTGAAGGCTTCGGCTTCGACCCCGGCGCAGCCGGGGCGGCGGGCGGGTTCCGCTCGTCGCGGTTCCGCTCCGGCGGCGGACGCGGGCGCGAGGATGTCGATCTCGATTCGATTCTGAGCGAAATGCTGGGTGGCGCCGCCCGCGGCGGCGGGCGGGCGCGCGGCGCGGGCGCCGGGCCGCGCGGCGGTGCGGCGCCGGCCGGCGAGGATGTGACGGTCACCGCCACGGTCTCGCTGGAGGATCTGGCCGCCGGCCACAAGGCGCGTGTGACGCTGCCGACCGGGCGCACACTCGATGTGTCGCTGCCGGCGGGCGTGCAGCCCGGCGAGCGCATCCGTCTCAAGGGGCAGGGCAATCCCAGCCCGCTCGGCGGCGCGCCGGGCGATGCCTGGGTGGTGGTGGCCTTTGCGCCCCACCCGCTGTTCCGCGCCGAGGGCGGCGATGTGCTGATCGATGTGCCGGTCACGCTCTACGAAGCGGTGCTCGGCGGCAAGGTGCGGGTGCCGACCCTTTCCGGGGCCGTCGACCTGACGCTGAAGCCCGGCGCCAGCGCCGGCCGCACCCTGCGGCTGCGCGGCAAGGGCCTGCCGGTGAAGACCGGCGGACACGGCGACCTGCTGGTGACGCCGCGCATCCAGCTTCCGGCCGAAACGGACCCGGAGCTTGAAGCGCTGATGCAGCGCTGGCGCGACAGCAAGCCCTACAGCGTGCGCGGCCCGGCCTTCGACTGAAGGCCGGCTGTGCCCGGCAAGGAAAAGGCGCCGGCAACCGGCATACCGCCCGCAAACCGCACCAGACGGGGAGGAGACCAAGCATGATCCGGGGCATCCTGATCGAGAAGACCGCCGGCGGGCAGACGGCGCGGCTCGCCGACATCGACGACGGCCAGTTGCCGGCCGGCGATGTGACGGTGGACGTGGCGTGGTCCACCCTGAACTACAAGGATGCGCTGGCCATCACCGGCAGCAGCCCGGTGGTGCGCAGCTTTCCCATGGTGCCCGGCATCGATTTTGCCGGCACGGTCGCGGCAAGCGACAACCCCGCCTTCCGCCCCGGCGACAGCGTGGTGCTGAACGGCTGGGGCGTGGGCGAAAAGCACTGGGGCGGCCTTGCCACCCGTGCCCGCGTTTCGGCCGACTGGCTCATTCCCCTGCCCGCGGCGTTCAGCCCGCGGCAGGCGATGTCCGTCGGCACGGCCGGCTACACCGCCATGCTGTGCGTGCTGGCGCTTGAAAAGCACGGCGTGAAACCCGGCGACGGCGAGGTGCTGGTGACGGGCGCCAACGGCGGCGTCGGCACGGTGGCCATCGCAGTGCTGTCGAAGCTCGGCTACCGGGTGGTTGCTTCCACCGGCCGCCCGCAGGAGGCCGCTTTTCTCACCAGCCTCGGGGCCGCTGCCATCATCGACCGGGCGGAGCTTTCCGCCCCCGGCCGGCCGCTCGGTAAGGAACGCTGGGCCGGCGCGGTGGATACTGTCGGCAGCCACACGCTGGCCAACGTCTGCGCCTCGCTGCGCTATGGCGGCACGGTGGCCGCCTGCGGTCTGGCGCAGGGGCTGGATTTTCCCGCCACCGTCGCGCCGTTCATCCTGCGCGGCATCACGCTGGCCGGCATCGACAGCGTCATGCGGCCCAAGGCCGACCGGCTGGAGGCGTGGAGCCGGCTGGCAACCGATCTCGACCCGTCCGCGCTGGACCTCATCACCCACGGAATCGGCCTTGAGGATGTCATCGCCACCGCCGGCGACCTGCTGGCCGGCAAGGTGCGCGGCCGCGTGGCGGTGCGCGTCGCCTGACGGCGCGGGCACCGGTCGCGGTGCCGGATGACGCGACGCGGC
>NZ_DAISHT010000141.1:3291-9447 GCF_036822375.1 Pseudoxanthobacter sp.
GCCGGGGGGCCGTAGTCCGCCTGCCGGGGGCTGTAATCCCGCCCGCCGCCCGTGCTTCACACCGCCGCGCGCAGCGTGCCGTCCGGCGCCGTTGTCACAAGGCCGCGATCGGCCAGTGCCTGCAGATGGGCTGAAACCGACAGCCCGGCCGCGGCCACGAGGCGTGGATCGAGCCCGCGATAGACCGCCGCGACAATGGCCGGCACATCGTGCGCGCCGCGCACGACCGCATCGAGGATCGCCGCCTCGCGGGCGAGGCGATGGGCGGTCAGGCCGGCAATGTGGGCCGCAGGCTCCGTCACCGCACCGCCATGGCCCGGCAGGCAGAGCCGGTCGTTGCGTGCGCCGAGCCGGGCAAGAGAGGCCATATAGTCGCCCATGTCGCCATCGGGCGGGGCGACCACCGTCGTTGACCACGCCATGACGTGATCGCCGGAAAACAGCACGCCCGTCCCTTCCAGCGCAAATGCCAGATGATTTGCCGTGTGGCCGGGCGTCGCCACCGCCGAAAGCCGGAAACCGGCTCCGCTCACGCTGTCGCCGTCGGCCAGAACCCGGTCGGGCCGGAACGCCATGTCGCCGGAAGCCTCGCCCGCCCCGGCCCCGCCGGCGCCCGGCCGCGCCGGCCGGTGCGGCCCCTCGCCGAAGGTCGGCGCCCCCGTCAGCGCGGCAAGGCGCGCGGCCGCCGGCGAGTGATCGCGGTGGGTGTGCGTGACTACGATGGCCGAAACCGGCCGCCCGCCGGCGGCCGCCACGATGGCGGCGACATGGGCCTCGTCGTCCGGCCCCGGATCGATCACGGCAATTTCCTGCTCGCCGACCAGATAGGTGTTCGTGCCGTGGAAGGTGAACGGGCCGGGGTTGCGCGCCGTCAGGCGGCGCACGCCGGGCGCCACTTCCACCGCCCGGCCCCAGTCCGGATCGAAATCCTGCGTCAGTTTCAGTTCGGCCATGGCCTGTCCGTTCGCCGCCGGGCCCTGCCGGGCAGGCGACAGACACCGCCGGCACCGGAGGGCCGCGGCCCGCCATCCGGCGGCGATCTTCCACCGGGCGGCCGTTGCAGGCAAGCCGGAGCGGCGCCGCACGGCTTTCCCGCCGTCCGTCGCGACATCCGGGGGAAGCTGCCCCCGATTTGCCGTTATTGCCGTTTCTGACACTATTACGCCTTCATTGAGGCTTCATTGCGGGTCATCTTTCATTCACTGAAGTGTACGCAGAGCGCAATATTTCTGTGCGAAGCAGTGGTCGTCAGTAAACGCCCGGAGGGCATTTCCCGTGGCCACGACATTAACCCGTCTCACGATTGCCTCTGCTTTCTGCCTGCTTCTGACGATGCCTGCCGCATATGCCGACAACGCCGCCCCGGCCGCAGCCGCACGGCCGCAGCCGGCGACCGAACCGGGTTGCGACGTGCACCCGAACGGCCCGTGGTTCGGCTTCTTCTCCTACAAGTTCGCAACCCACATCTCGATCGGGTGGAGCGCGCGCGGCTGCTTTGCCGATCAGGCGAGCTGCCAGCAGTGGCTCTCCAGGGTCAGCACCAAAGCCTCGAAAGGCACCATCATCCAGAACAGCTGCCGCAAGCTGTGAACCCTGCCGGCCCGGCGCCGCACAACCGGCGATGTCGGGCCGCTCCATGTTTTCGCCATACCCTGCCGGCAGAAGGCGGCCACAGACGCCATCTGCAAGGGACTGCCGACCGCATGAAATCCGCCGCAATCGCCGCCGCCACCGCCCTGTTCTGCACCGCCGCCGCACTGCCGGCGCAGGCCCGTACACTGTGCACGATGGTGGCCGATGCAGCCGACGGCCGGGTTCTGGTGAAAGACGGCGACTGCGATACGCCTGTCACCCCGGCCTCGACCTTCAAGATCGCGCTGGCGGTAATGGGCTTCGAGTCCGGCCTGCTGAAGAACGCCCACGATCCGCTGCTGCCGTTCCGGCCGGGCTATACGGACTGGGCCGGCGCGGTGTGGCGCGAGCCGACCGACCCGCAGCGCTGGCTGAAATATTCCGTGGTCTGGTATTCGCAGCTTCTGGCCCGCGAGCTCGGCACGGCCCGCCTCACCGACTATGCCCGTTCGTTCGACTACGGCAACGCCGATTTCAGTGGCGATGCCGGCAAGGACAATGGCCTTGAGCGGGCGTGGATCGGCTCGTCGCTGAAGATCGCCCCGGCCGGGCAGATTGCCTTCCTCGAAAAGCTCGTCAACCTGCGCCTGCCGGTGAAGCGCGAGGCCATGGAAAAGACGATCGCCATCGTCGAGACGGCCGCGACCGCCCCCGGCGGCTGGCAGGTGCGCGGCAAGACCGGCATGGCCTATCCGCGCAACGCCGATGGCAGCTTCGACGAGGCCCATGCCTGGGGATGGTATGTCGGCTGGGCGCAGAAGGACGGGCGCACGCTGGTGTTCGCCCGCCTCGATCAGGACACCGAAAAGCAGGACACCCCGACCGGCAATCGCGCCCGCGCGGCTTTTCTGGAGGCCTTTCCGGCCACCATCGCGGACTGACCGGCACGGCCCCGCCGGGCCCGGCCCCTCGCCCCGCCTTCCGCCCCGCAACATGCGGGCGGAAGGCGCCGCTGTTGTTGCCTGCACAACAGGCCTGCTTCAGGCTTGCGCAGCAAAATTTCTTTTGCCAACCGGACGGCGACCCAATATTTTGCGCGCAACCTGCGGAGCGTTCCTTTCGCGCTGCAGTGCCCGCCTGCCGTCTGCCATTGCCCTGCCGCGATGCCGCACGACGGCCTCTCTTCCTCCGCGTCCAGCCCGGCCGGCCGCCTGACGGCCGCTGCGGCAACGCCTTAAGAACCGATCCGGACGCCCCCCTGCGACAGGGCCGGATATCGCGAGGCTCCCTTGGCTTTCATCGCCCGCTTCTCCGCTTTCGTCGGCAAGACGTTTGCGCTGTGGACCATTCTGTTCGCGGTGCTCGGCTTTGTCTTTCCGTCCACGTTCAGGCAGCTCACGCCTTACATCGTCACCCTGCTCGGCATCATCATGTTCGGCATGGGCCTGACGATTTCCGCCGACGATTTCCGCGAGGTCGTGCGCCGGCCGCTTGATGTGCTGATCGGCGTGATTGCGCAGTTCCTCATCATGCCGCTGCTGGCGGTGGCGCTGACGCGCATCATCCCGATGTCGCCGGAAGTGGCGGCGGGCGTCATTCTGGTCGGCTGCTGCCCGGGCGGCACCTCGTCCAACGTCATGACCTATCTCAGCAAGGGCGACGTGGCGCTGTCGGTTGCCTGCACCTCGGTGACCACGCTGCTCGCACCGGTGGTGACGCCGTTCCTCGTGTGGCTGTTCGCCAGCCAGTTCCTGCCGGTGGATGCGGCCGCGATGTTCCTCTCCATCGTCAAGGTGGTGCTGCTGCCGCTGGCGCTGGGCTATCTGGCGCAGAAGCTCATGCCGGGCGTGGTGCACGCGGCGGTGCCGATGCTGCCGCTCGTCAGCGTCACCGGCATCGTGCTGATCGTGGCAGCCGTGGTGGGTGCCAGCCGCGGCGCCATCGTGCAGTCGGGCCTGATGATCTTTGCCGTCGTGATCCTGCACAACGGCCTCGGCTACCTGCTGGGCTTCTTCGCCGCCAAAGCCACCGGCATGTCGCTGGCCAAGCGCAAGGCCATCGCCATTGAAGTCGGCATGCAGAATTCCGGTCTCGGCGCGGCGCTGGCAACGGCCTATTTCTCGCCCCTCGCGGCGGTGCCGAGCGCCATCTTCAGCGTCTGGCACAACATCTCCGGCGCCCTGCTCGCCAACTATTTCGAGACCCGCACCGAAGAGCCCGAGGCCGGCGCGAAGCCGCACTGACCGGCCGCGCGAGGTCCAAAAGAGCCGGGCACCGCAAAAAAGGCCCCCGCAAAACCAGACGAGGCGCCCGCCGGGCGCCTCGTTTTTCGTTTCAGGCCTTTGCTCCCTGCCGCCGCAGCGGGCCTGCCGGGCCTCAGCCGCTGAAACGGTTGGAGCGCGGAAAGCCGGTCGGCGGCATGCGGCCGACATCGCCGCGGCTCGCCACCCAGTCCTTCAGGTCGTCCATGCTGCGCGTGTGCACGCGGCCGGAGGTGTCGGTCCACGACAGGCCGGCTTCGGCGCTGAACACGCGGATATCGGCCAGCCGGCCATCCTTGTAGCGCTGCAGGCGCACGCCGCGGCCGCGCGTCATCTCGCTGACCTGCGCCAGCGGGAAGATCACCATGCGCCGGTTCTCGCCCACCACGGCCACCATGTCGCCATCGGCCGGCACCATCAGCGCCGCCGGCTGGGCAGCATCGACATTCAGCACCTGCTTGCCCTTGCGGGTGTTGGCGAGAATGTCGTCCTCGGCCACCACAAAGCCGCGCCCTTCCTGCGAGGCGACCAGAACCCGGGCGCCCGCGCGGTAGATCTTGACCGCCGTCACCTCGGCACCGGCATCCATGTCCACCATCAGCTTGATGGGCTCGCCGTGACCACGCCCGCCGGGCAGCTTGTCGCAGCCGAGCACATAGACCTTTCCGGTGGTCGACATCACCAGCAGCCTGTCGGTGGTTTCCCCGCGCAGCGCCCATTTCAGCTCGTCGCCCTGCTTGAAGGAGACCGAGGAGAGATCGGCGACATGGCCCTTGAGCGCGCGGATCCAGCCGAGCGCCGAAACCACGATGGTGATCGGCTCGCGCTCGATCATCGCCTCCAGCACATCCACCGCCGGCGCATCCGGGGCTGCGGCAAAGGTGGTGCGGCGCTTGCCGAGCGGCGTTTCCGGGCCATAGACCTTGCGCAGGTCCTTCACCTCGGCCGAAATCGCCTTCCACTGCGCCTTGTCGTCGGCGATCAGGGCTTCAAGCTCCGCCTTCTCGGCGGTCAGGGCGGTGTGCTCCTTGCGGATTTCCATTTCCTCAAGGCGGCGCAGGCTTCTCAGCCGCATGTTGAGGATGGCCTCGGCCTGCACGTCGGTCAGCGTGAAGGCGCGGATCAGTTCCGCCTTCGGCTCGTCGGCCTCGCGGATGATGCGAATGACGCGGTCGAGATCGAGATAGACGACAAGGAAGCCGTCCAGCACCTCCAGCCGGTGCGATACCTTTGCCAGCCGGTGCTGCGCGCGGCGCACCAGCACCACCTTGCGATGGTCCAGCCAGTGCTGCAGGGCGTCCTTCAGCCCGATCACCGCCGGCACCTGCCCGCCGACCAGCACGTTCATGTTGAGCGGAATGCGGTTTTCCAGATCCGTCAGCCGGAACAGCGATTCCATCAGCAACACCGGATCGACGGTGCGTGCCCGCGGCTCCAGCACGAGGCGCACGTCGTCGGCCGATTCGTCGCGCACGTCGCCCAGCAGCGGCAGCTTCTTGTTTTCCAGAAGCTCGGCGATGCGCTCGACAAGACGCCCCTTCTGCACCTGATAGGGGATCTCGGTGATGACGATCTGCCAGGCACCGCGACCCAGATCCTCGCTGTGCCAGCGCGCCCGCACCCGGAAGCCGCCGCGCCCGGTGCGGTAGGCCTCCGCAATCGCCGCGCGATCCTCCACGATGATGCCGCCGGTGGGAAAATCCGGCCCCTGCACGAACTGCAGCAGGCTGTCGCCTTCCGCCTCGGGATGGCGGATCAGGTGCAGGGCGGCATCGGCCAGTTCCGCCACGTTGTGGGGCGGGATCGAGGTCGCCATGCCCACCGCGATGCCGGCCGCGCCGTTGGCGAGCAGGTTGGGGAACGCGCCCGGCAGCACCACCGGCTCGTCCTCCGACCCGTCGTAGGTCGGGCGGAAATCCACGGCATCCTCGTCGAGGCCGTCGAGCAGGCGGGCGCCGACATCGGTCAGGCGGGCTTCGGTGTAACGCATCGCGGCGGCGCCGTCGCCGTCGAGCGTGCCGAAGTTGCCCTGCCCGTCCACCAGCGGGTAGCGCACGGCAAAATCCTGCGCCAGCCGCACCAGCGCGTCATAAACCGACTGGTCGCCGTGGGGATGGTATTTGCCGATGACGTCGCCCACCACGCGGGCGCATTTCTTGAAGGCCGATTCCGGGTCCAGCCGCAACTGCCGCATGGCATGCAGGATGCGCCGGTGCACCGGCTTCATGCCATCGCGCACGTCGGGCAGCGCCCGGTGCATGATGGTTGACAGCGCATAGGCGAGGTAGCGCTCTTCGAGCGCCTCGCGCAGATCGACCGGTTC
>NZ_DAISHT010000142.1:0-9402 GCF_036822375.1 Pseudoxanthobacter sp.
CGGCCTGAAATTGCCGGCCTGAGGCAGTCGGCGGGATGCTTGCCGGCGCCACGGCCCGGACGGAATAGAAGAACGGCCCCGGAGCGATCCGGGGCCGTTTTCGCGTGGGTTATTCCGCGTCCGCCTTCTGGCGCGCATAGAGGCTGGAAAGCGCGTTGCGCACGATGGTCATGCCCGCATCGCCGGCCAGCGTCATGATCGATTCCGGGTGGAACTGCACCGCCGCAATCGGCTCGCTGACATGTTCGATGGCCATCACCACACCGTCGTCGGTGGTGGCGGTGACCTTCAGTTCTGCCGGCAGGCAGGTGGTATCGGCAATCAGCGAGTGATAACGGCCAACGGTGAACTCCGCCGGCAGGCCGGCGAACAGGTGGCCGGGCTCGCTGACGTGGATCACCGACGGCTTGCCGTGCATCGGCAGCGCGAGCTGGTCGAGCCGGCCGCCGAAATATTCCGTCAGGGCCTGCAGGCCGAGGCAGACGCCGAAAATCGGCAGGCCGCGGGCCCGTGCGCGGGCGATGGTGCCCGAGCAGTCGAAATCCGACGGCCGGCCGGGGCCGGGCGACATCACCACAAGGTCGGGGGCGACGCGGTCGAAGGCGTCGTCCAGCACCGGCACGCGCAGCGTCGTCACCTCCGCGCCGGTGCGGCGGAAATAGTCGGCGAGCGTGTGGACGAACGAATCCTCGTGGTCCACCAGCAGGATGCGGCGGTGCGTGCGGGCCTGCTCGGCCGCAGGGGCGGCCGCCTCGCGCAGCGGCTGGCCGGCCTCGCGGATGGCAGCCAGCATGGCGCTGGCCTTCAGCTCGGTCTCGCGCTCCTCGTCCATCGGCACGGAATCGAACAGCACCGTGGCACCGGCCCGCACTTCGGCAATGCCGTTCTTGATGCGCACGGTGCGCAGCGTCAGCCCGGTGTTGAGATCGCCGTTGAAGTGCACGATGCCGATGGCGCCGCCGTACCACGCCCGCGGGCTCTTCTCGTGCTCTTCCACGAAGCGCATCGCCCACTTCTTGGGGGCGCCGGTCACCGTCACCGCCCACGCATGGGAGAGGAAGGCGTCGAGGGCATCCATGCCGTCGCGCAGCAGGCCTTCGATGTGATCGACCGTGTGGATGAGGCGCGAGTACATCTCGATCTGGCGGCGGCCCAGAACGCGCACCGTGCCGGCCTCGCAGACGCGCGCCTTGTCGTTGCGGTCCACGTCCGAGCACATCGTCAGCTCGGCCTCGTCCTTCCGGGAGTTGAGCAGCTTGCGGATCTGCGCCTCATCCTCGATGGCATCGCGGCCGCGGGCGATGGTGCCGGAGATCGGGCAGGTTTCCACCCGGCGGCCGGCGGTGACGCGCACGAACATTTCCGGCGAGGCGCCCACCAGCCATTCGGCATTGCCGAGGTTCATGAAGAAGCCGTAGGGAGCCGGGTTGGTGGCCGCAAGCCGCCGGCTGATGGCCGAGGGCGAGGCCACGCAGCGCTCGGTAAAGGTCTGGCCCGGAACCACCTCGAACAGGTCGCCGCGGCGGAAATAGTCCAGCGCCCTGGCAACGGTCTGCGCATATTCGCCCGGCACATGATCGCCGCGCGAAACGGCGATATCGGCGGCCCGGAACGGCGCCTTCGCACCGTCGCGCGGCAGGCCGGCGGTGGAAGCCCCGCCGCTGCCGAAATCGTACTCATAGACCGTGGCGCGGCGCGCATAGTGATCGACGATCAGGATCTGGTCGGGCAGGTAGAGCACCAGATCGCGCTGGTCGGCCGGCCGCTCCAGCTTCAGCGGCAGCGGCTCGAACTGGAAGGCGAGGTCGTAGCCGAAGGCACCGGCGAGGCCGAGGTGCGGGTCCTCGTCGGCACCGAACAGTGCCACCAGCTCGCGCACGGCGGTGAACACGGTCGGCTGGCGGGAGCGCTCTTCCTCGGTGAAGCTGCCTTCCGGCTCGGCGACGCGGATGGTGAGGTGGCCGGCATCGCCGGCGGTGCGCACCAGCACCGGATTGGCGGTCAGCGCCTTTTCGATGGCCGGCAGCAGCACCCGCCCGCGGGCGTTGAGGGCGGTGACCGTCACCTGCCGCCCCTGCGCCTCCACGACGAGCGGCGGATTGACGAAGGCGATGTCCCAGCGGGTATAGCGGCCGGGAAACTCGTAGGACGAGGAGAAAACCGCGCCGCGCTCGCTGTCGAGCCGCTCGACATAGCTGCCGATGGCGCCCTGATAGGCGATGTCGCGCGCGGCGCGCGTAACCCGGATGCCGCCGCGGGTGACATAGTGAAGTTCGGCCGTGCCGCCCATTCCGTCTTTCTCCTGAAATCTGCATCCGCCGGTCGGGCGGGCGGCTGAAAACGAAAACAGGGCCGCCCGGTTATCCCGTAAGCGGCCCTGTTTTCGTCTTCACATGGGTCTGAAATCCGATGCGCACGAAGGCAAGCCCGCCCTTAGAGGACGCGCCACCACCAGTTCGTGCGGATCATGCGGATATTCATCATGACCGGAATCCTTATGCGCAACCGCGCCTGATTGCAATGGCCGGATTGAGGGCCCCGCGGCTCAGGCCTCGCAATGGGCGATGAGGCGGGCGAGGAAGGCCATGCAGCGGTCGAGTTCGCTGACGACGATGAACTCATCCGGCTTGTGGGCCTGCTCGATGTTGCCCGGCCCCACGACCACGGTCGGAATGTCGATGCCGGCGAAGAGGCCGGCTTCCGTGCCGTAGGCGACCTTGGCCAGATCGTTGCGGCCGGCAAGGCGCATGGCAAGCTGCGTCACCGGCGCATCCCCGGCGGTGTCGAGGCCCGGAATGCCGGAGACATATTCGAAGCGGATGCCGGCCCGGGGGGCGATGGCCTTCATTTCCGGTTCCAGCACGTCGCGCGCATAGGCCTCGATCGCGCCGAAGACCGCATCGCTGTCGACATGGGGCAGCAGGCGGAATTCAAATACCGCGCTGGCCCGGTCCGGCACGATGTTGACCGCCGTGCCGCCCTCGATGACGCCGGTGTGGGTGGTGGAAACCGGGATATCGTACATCGGGTCGCTGTCGCCCTGCGCCATGCGGCGGCCGAGATCGCGGATGAACACCACGAGGCGGGCGAGATATTCCACCGCGTTCACCCCTTCCGGGGCGAGCGAGGAATGGCAGGCGTGGCCGGTGACGACGATGCGGTAGCTGCGCTTGGACTTGTGCGCCACCACCACCTGCATTTCCGTCGGCTCGCCGACGAAGCAGGCGAGCGGGCGCACCGATTCGTGCTGCAGCTCTTCGATGAGGCCGCGCACGCCGGTGCAGCCGACCTCCTCGTCATAGGAGAAGGCGAGGTGGATCGGCCGCTTCAGGCGGGCCATCGTCATCGCCGGAACGGCGGCAAGGCAGCAGGCAAGAAAGCCCTTCATGTCCGCCGCCCCGCGCCCCACCACGGTCGCGCCGTCGCGGGTGAGGGTAAAGGGCGGGCTGGTCCAGTCCTGTCCGTCCACCGGCACCACGTCGGTGTGGCCGGAAAGGATGTAGCCGGGCTGGTCGGCCGGGCCGATGGTGGCCCACAGATTGGCCTTGTCGCCCGCGGGGTCGTAGACGCGGCGCGAGGCCACACCGTGCCGCGCCAGTTCGTCCTCCACCCAGGCGATCAGCGCCAGATTGGAATTGCGGCTGGTGGTGTCGAACGCCACCAGCCGTTCCAGAATGGGCAGAACGAGCGTGTGGGCGGCGAACGACGGCCGGGCGGACGGGGGCTGGCTGATTGGGGCCATGAGCGGGCAGGTCCTCTGCTTGCCGCGCCGGACGGGCAGGCGGGCGGGGCAGGGCCCGGCCGGCGTCAGCGCATTAGGGCGCGGTAACCGCGTTTGCGCAAGCCGGGGGGACGATGCCGGTGTGGGCAAAAGCCGTGTTCCGCCAGCCTTGACGCCGGCCCGCCGCCGGCGACACAGTACCGCCGCGACGTTCACACCCGCGTGAGCGACCGAGATCAGAAAGCCTCAGCGCCGCTCTGAAGGCTGCTTCCGTCCTGCAAGGGGAAGGGCGGGGGGCCGCGGCGCATCGGCAACGGGGTGCCGCAGTGGCCGAAGCAATGCGCAAAGCCCCGGCCCGGTTCAGCCGGCGCCGGTTTTATCAGATACTTGAAGGCGACGACAGCCGCGACTGGATAGGCCGCCTCGTTCACTATCTGCTGATTACGCTGATTTGCCTCAGCGTGTTCTTCACAATTGTGGAGACCGACCGCCATTTCCGCCACGAATGGCGCGCGCCGCTGGAAATCGGCGCGTTGTTCGTGGTCGTCGTCTTTGCCGTTGAATACGGGCTGCGCATCTGGGTGGCGGTGGACGACCCGCGCCGCAAGCACATGTCGCCGCTCAAGGCCCGCATCGACTATATCCTCAGCTTCGCCGGCATCGTCGATCTCATCGCGATCACGCCGTTCGTGCTGGTCCAGATTCTCGACATGGACCTGAGGGCCTTTGCCTTTCTCCGCCTGCTGCGGTTCCTGAAGCTGCTGCGCTATTCCACCGGCATCATGGCGCTGGCGGAAGCCATCGTCGGCGAGCGGCAGACGCTGCTGGCCTGCCTCGTGGTGCTGATGTCGGTGGTGACGGTTTCCGCAACCGTGATGTACGAGCTGGAGGCGACCGCACAGCCGGAATATTTCGGCTCGATTCCGCTGGCGATGTGGTGGGCCATGGAGACGGTGACCACCGTCGGCTACGGCGATGCGATTCCCACGACCGCCTCGGGGCGGATCATCGGCGGCATCACCATGATCATGGGCCTGATCGTGCTGGCCCTGCCGGTGGCGGTGGTGGCGACGTCGTTCTCGGAGGTGATCCGGCGGCGCGGCTTCGTCGTCAACTGGGCGACGCTGGCGCGCATTCCGCTGTTTGCCGATCTGGAGCCGGCGACGCTGGCCGAGATACTCTCCGTCATCCGGGCGCAGACCTACGATGCCGGCAACCTCGTTCTGCGCATCGGCGACGAGGCGACCAGCCTCTATGTCATTGCCACCGGCGATCTTGAGGTGAGCGAGGACGACAACGTCACGCGCCTCAGCGATGGCGATGCCTTCGGCGGTCCGCTGCGGTTCGGCGGCGAGAGCACGCCGTGCGTGGTGCGCGCCATGACGCGCACCCGCATGCTGGTGGTCCCGCAGCGCGAGCTGACGTCTCTGATGGGCCGCCATCCCGCCTTCTCGGCCCGCGTGCGGCGGATGGAGGCAGAAGCCCCGCCGGCCGCCTCCGCACCGCCGGTGTGATCTGCGGGAACCGGGCGACAAAAGGGCACGGGACGACAAAAGGGACAGGTCGACAAAAGAAACCGGGCGAAACGAAAACGGCCGGCCCGGAGCATGTTCCGGGCCGGCCGTTCTGCATCGGGGTAACGGCTGCCCGCCCGCGAAGGCGGCAGGCAGCGGTCACTGGCCGGTGACGATCACCAGTTGGCCATGCGGGCTTCGAGGTTCTCGGCCACCTTGTCGAGGAAGCCGGTGGTCGACAGCCAGCTCTGGGTGTCGCCGACCAGCAGCGCCAGATCCTTCGTCATGAAGCCGGATTCCACGGTGTCGACGCAGACCTGTTCCAGCGTGTCGGCGAAACGCTTCAGGTCGGCGTTGCCGTCGAGCTTGGCGCGGTGAGCGAGACCGCGGGTCCAGGCGAAGATCGAGGCGATGGAGTTGGTGGAGGTCTCTTCGCCGCGCTGGTGCTGGCGATAGTGACGGGTCACCGTGCCGTGAGCGGCTTCCGCCTCGACGGTCTTGCCATCGGGGGTCATCAGCACCGAGGTCATCAGGCCGAGCGAGCCGAAGCCCTGCGCCACGATGTCGGATTCCACGTCGCCGTCGTAGTTCTTGCAGGCCCACACGTAGCCGCCGGACCACTTCAGCGCCGAGGCGACCATGTCGTCGATCAGGCGATGCTCGTAGTGGATCTTGGCGGCCTCGAAGGCCTCCTTGAACTCGGCCTCGTAGATCTCCTGGAAGATATCCTTGAAGCGGCCGTCATAGGCCTTCAGGATGGTGTTCTTCGTGGAGAGGTAGACCGGGTACTTGCGCTGCAGGCCGTAGTTCAGCGAGGCGCGGGCGAAGTCGCGGATCGAGTCGTCCAGGTTGTACATCGCCATGGCGACGCCCGAACCCGGATAGTTGTAGACTTCCTTCTCGATCTTCGTGCCATCCTCACCGACGAAGGTGATGGTCAGCTTGCCCTTGCCGGGCACCTTGAAGTCCGTCGCGCGATACTGGTCGCCGAAGGCATGACGGCCGACGACGATCGGCTGCGTCCAGCCCGGCACGAGGCGCGGCACGTTCTTGGCGATGATCGGCTCACGGAAAATCACGCCGCCAAGGATGTTGCGGATGGTGCCGTTGGGCGACTTCCACATTTCCTTGAGGTTGAATTCCTTCACGCGGGCTTCATCCGGCGTGATGGTGGCGCACTTCACGCCCACGCCCACGCGCTTGATGGCCTCGGCGGCCTCAACCGTCACCTTGTCGTTGGTGGCGTCGCGGTTTTCGACGCTGAGGTCATAATATTCGAGCGGCACGTCGAGATAAGGATGGATCAGCTTGTCTTTGATGTACTTCCAGATGATCCGGGTCATCTCGTCGCCGTCGAGTTCGACGACAGGATTGGCGACCTTGATCTTAGCCATGGAATGCCTCTCGGTGCATGCGCAGCTGGTGACGGGAGGGGGCCGGGCCAACACCGCCCGGCCGGTCCGGGACCGGACCGATGGATCGTGGTTGCTATAGCACCCGACATGTGCCTCGGCCAAGCGACACAGGCGCCCATATTGCGAGGGCCTCGCGGCAATTTCGCCGCGGCGGCGCACAGGATTGCGGCGGAAGCGATTTCCTTTGCCGGCCGGGCAGACTAAAACGCGGCGGTTCCGCCAACCGAGGCCGCCATGGAGGCCGCCATGACCGATACCGACGCCGCCGCCGAAGCCGCCGGCAGCCCGTTCAGCCACCCCGCCGGCGCCGATTTCGCCGCCCTGCCGCCGCCGGTGGTGGTGCTGGTGGAAACGCAGATGGCCGAGAATATCGGCACCGCCATCAGGGCCATGGCCAATTTCGGCCTGAAGGAACTGCGGCTGGTGAAGCCGCGCGACGGCTGGCCGAACGAGCGCGGCATCGCCGCCGCCTCGCGCTCGGAAGCGGCGCTGTCCTCCATCAGCGTGTGGGACACGCTGGAGGACGCCATTGCCGACTGCGATCTGGTGCTTGCCACCACCCGGCGCGAACGCGACATGATCAAAGAGGTGATCGGGCCCGATGCTGCGGCGGGCCGGGCCATGGCCGCCGGCGCTGCCGGCCGGCGCACGGCGATCCTGTTCGGGCGCGAGCGCATCGGCCTCACCAACGACGAGGTGGTGCTGTGCGATGCCATCGTGACGCTGCCGGTGGACCCGCAGTTCGCCTCGCTCAACATTGCGCAGGCGGTGCTGATTCTGGCCTATGAGTGGCGCCGCGCGATCACCGGCGGCGCGTTGCCGTTCTCCACGTTCGACGGCGGCGAGCCGGCCACCAAGGGCGAACTGATCGGCCTGTTCGCGCATCTGGAAGAGGCGCTGGAGGCGGCCGGTTATTTCCGCTCCGAGGACAAGCGCGCGGTCGCGGTGCGCAGCCTGCGCAACATCTTCGGCCGCACGGCGCTGTCGGGCGGCGAGGTGCGCACCCTGCGTGGCATCGTGGCGGCGCTGGAAGGCCGCCCGACCCGGCCGCACAAGACGAAGGGCCCGGCCACCACGCTGCCGCGCCCGACCCCGGCTGCGGCAGAAGAAGGCGACGACGGCGTGAACTGAGACGGCCCGCCTGCTGCGCGTCAGCTCACTTGCTGCGGCCTGCTCGCGGCCGCTCACTTGCGTCAGTTCACTTGCGCCAGTTCACTTGCGCCAGTTCACTTGCGTCTGGTCGCGTGCGTCAGCTCACTTGCACCTGCCCGATCTTGCCCCTGCCCGATCTTGCGCCTGCCCGATTCCGGCCGCACGGGCGGCGCAGCATCCGCCGCGCCGGCGCTGCGGGGCCGGCGCGGGGCGTTAAGGCCCCGTTCACGTCCGCGGCGCTTGATGGCAGAAACGCCGCGCGGGTGCCGCCGGTGCCCTCCGGTGCCGGCGGGCGAGGCCGGCACCAGATCGGGGTGGTTTCATTTGTCTGCCAACAGTTGCCGCCGTCGCCTGCGGGCCGGCGGCGCAGGCGGGCAGATCGCCTGAGTCGGGATTGCAGCAGATGACATCCGTCGCTTCCGTGATCGACCTTTATGCCGGCCTGCGGGCCGGGCGCGCGGTGCGGCGCCGCGAGACCGCGCCGCTCAGCGGCGGCAATACCGGCGCTGCGCCGGCTGCGCCGGCACCGAAGATTCTGGTGTTCGATTCCGGCGTCGGCGGCCTCACCGTGCAGCGCGAGATCGCCACGCGGCTGCCCGGCGCCCGTTTTCTCTATGTGGCCGACGATGCCGGCTTTCCCTACGGTGCTTGGGAAGAGCAGGCGCTGATCGCCCGCGTGGTGCAGATCATCACCGGTCTCTGCGCCCGCGAACGGCCGGATGCGGTGGTCATCGCCTGCAACACCGCTTCCACGCTGGTGCTGCCGGCGCTGCGCGCCGAACTGACAATTCCCGTGGTGGGCACGGTGCCGGCCATCAAGCCGGCGGTTGCGGCCACGCGATCGGGCCTCGTCAGCGTGCTGGCGACGCCGGGCACCGTTGCGCGCGATTACACGCGCGCCCTCATCAACACCCACGGCCACGGCGCGGAGGTGACGCTGGTCGGCTCGGCCCGTCTGGCCGGGCTGGCGGAGGCGCGGCTGCGCGGCGAGGCGGTGGACGAGGCGGCGGTTCTGGCCGAGATCGCCCCGGCCTTCGTCGACCGCGGCGAGGGGCGGCGCACCGACGTGGTGGTGCTGGCCTGCACGCATTATCCCTTCCTGTCCGATCTGCTGGTGCGCCTTGCCCCCTGGCCGGTGCGCTGGATCGATCCGGCGCCGGCCATTGCCCGCCGGGTGGCCGATGTGCTGCAGCTTGCCCCGGAATCGCCCGCCTTCCGGGCGCCGGAAAGCGATGCCAGCCCGCGTGGCACGGTGCTGTTCACCTCCGGCCGCCAGCCGGAAGGGGCGCTGATGGCCGCTCTTTCCGCCCTGCGCCTCGCCCCCGCGGCGCATTGAGGCGGCAAAAGGCGGCGCCGGCCGCGGCCGGCCCTTGATTTTGCCGCGCTTCCGGGGTAGCACCCGCCATCCGTCCGACGGTTCCGGTGTTCCGGCGCCGCGGGCGTTCACGCTCCCGCGGGACCGGGCGAGCGCTTCGCCTCGTGTTTCTGTCGGCCGCATCCGGCTTTGGCCGCGATGTGTGCAAAGGAGGGCGCGTTTCCCAAAGACTCTTGATTTCAGGAAACTGCGATGAGCAAGCGCCACTCGGCGAAGTTCAAGATC
>NZ_DAISHT010000143.1:0-2958 GCF_036822375.1 Pseudoxanthobacter sp.
ACGACCTGATCTGGCCGGTGTTCGTGCGCGAGGGCGACAATGTGCGCGAGCCGGTGGCCTCCATGCCCGGCGTCGTGCGCCATTCGGTCGACACGCTGGCCGAGGCCGTGGCCGAAGCCGCCGAACTCGGCATTCCCGCCGTGGCGCTCTTTCCCTTCACCGATCCGGCGCTGCGCGACGAGACCGGCTCGGAAGCCTTCAACGACGAGAACCTCGTCTGCCGCGCCACCCGCGCCATCCGCGCCGCCGCCCCCGACATCGGCATCGTCACCGACGTGGCGCTCGACCCCTACACCAGCCACGGCCATGACGGCGTGATGGAAGGCGACGTGATTCTCAACGACGCCACCGTCGACCGCCTGATCGGGCAGGCCCTGACGCAGGTGCGCGCCGGCGCCGACATCATCGCCCCCTCCGACATGATGGACGGCCGCGTCGGCGCCATCCGCGCCGCCCTCGATGCCAACGGTTTCGACCATGTGCAGATCATGGCCTATGCCGCCAAATATGCCTCGGCGTTCTATGGCCCGTTCCGCGATGCCGTCGGCTCCAGCAAGACGCTGCGCGGCGACAAGCGCACCTATCAGATGGACCCGGCCAACACCGACGAGGCGCTGCGCGAGACCGAGCTCGACATCGCCGAAGGCGCCGACATGGTGATGGTGAAGCCCGGCATGCCCTATCTCGACGTGCTGTGGCGGCTGAAGCAGGCGTTCGGCATGCCGACCTTCGCCTATCAGGTGTCGGGCGAATACGCGATGATCGCCGGCGCCATCCGCAACGGCTGGATCGACGGCGAGCGCGCCGTGCCGGAGGCGCTGATGTGCTTCAAGCGCGCAGGCGCCGACGGCATCCTCACCTATTTCGCCGTCGAGATGGCCCGGCGCCTGAGGGCCGGCTGATGGAAACCCACCTGCCGCGCGAGGCCGGCGACTGGGCGGTGACCGACACCGCCCGCGCCCCGGCTGCCTTCACGCCGCCGGCGGAGTGGCCGACGCTCGCCACCATCCGCGAGGCGGCCGGCCTTCTGGCCGGCCATATCGTGCGCACCCCGCTGGTGGAAGCCCGCCGCCTTTCCGACCTGACCGGCGCCCGCGTGTTCGTGAAATACGAGAACATGCAATATACCTGCGCCTTCAAGGAGCGCGGGGCACTGGTCAAGCTCGCCGGCCTCGGGCCGGAAGCGCGGCGGCGCGGCGTCATCGCCATGTCGGCCGGCAACCATGCGCAGGCGGTTGCCTATCACGCCGCCCGGCTCGGCATTCCGGCCACCATCGTCATGCCGGAGCCGACCCCGTTCGTGAAGGTTTCCGCCACCCGGGCCCACGGCGCGCGCGTGGTGCTGGCCGGCGAGACGGTGGCCGAAGCGCAGGTGGAAGCCCAGCGCATTTCGGACGCCGAGGGCTTTACCTGGGTGCATCCTTACGACGATGCCGACGTGATCCGCGGTCAGGGCACCATCGCGCTGGAAATGCTGGCCGACTGCCCCGATCTCGACGTCATCGTCGTGCCGGTCGGCGGCGGCGGCCTCATCTCCGGCGTGGCGATCGCCGCCCGCGCGCTGAAGCCCGGCATCCGCATCATCGGCGTGGAGACCGAGCTTTATCCCGCCATGGTCGCCGCCATGCGCGGCGAGGAGGCCGAGTGCGGCGGCAACACGCTGGCGGAAGGCATCGCGGTCAAGCATGTCGGCCGGCTCGCCACCGCCATTGCCAGACAATATGTGGACGGCATCGTCGCCGTGCAGGAAAGCGATATCGAGCGCGCGGTCGATGCCTTCCTGACGGTGCAGAAGACCACGACCGAGGGCGCCGGCGCCGCCGGCCTTGCGGCGCTGATGGCCTATCCGGACCACTTCCGCGGCCAGAAGGTGGGGCTGGTGCTGTCGGGCGGCAACATCGATCCGCGGATTCTCGCCTCCATCATCATGCGCGAGCTGACGCGGGCCGAGCGCATTGCCGCCATCCGCGTCACCATGCCCGACCGGCCGATGATGCTGGCGGAGCTGGCCGGCATCATCGGCACCCGCGGCGGCAACATTCTGGAGGTCTCGCACCACCGCTTCTTCCTCGACGTGCCCGCCAAGGGCGCACTGGTGGATGTGACCGTGGAGGCGCGCGACGGCAAGCATCTCGACGAGATCGTCGATGCCCTCAACGACCACGGCTTCACCGCCTCGCGCCGGCCGATGCCGGAAGGCCAGCCGGAGCGCGCGGTGCTGTAACCGCCGGGGCGGAGGGCGGGCGCCCGTGCAACCGCGCGCCCGTCTTTCTGCCCGCGTCAAATTGACAAGACCCGCGCAAGCCCCCATCTCTTCAATCGGGACAGGACGGACCCTTCACCCGGCGGAGATGACCTTGAGCGAGCTTTCGCCCGGAAGCACGACAACCGCGAGCCTCTATGAGCGGCCGGCGCTTTTTGCCGGCGTCCGCCGGCGGCGCTGCGTGGCCTTCCTTTTCGATGTGCTGATGATCCTCGTCCTCACGCTCATTGCCGGCGTGGCGGTGTTCTTCCTCGGCCTCGTCACGCTCGGCCTCGGCTGGTCTCTCTATGTGTTTCTGTGGGAGGCGGTGGCGCTGGCCTATGCCGCCTTCACGCTCGGCGGCCCGCGCTCCGCCACCCCCGGCATGCGTATGCTCGGGCTGGAAATGCGGCTGTGGCACGGCGGCCGCGCCTATCCGCTGATGGCGATGGCCCACTCGCTGCTGTTCTGGCTGTCGGTGACGATCCTCACGCCGTTCGTGCTGCTCGTCGGGCTGATCGACGAGCGCAAGCGCCTGCTGCACGATCTGGTGCTCGGCACGCTGATCGTCGATTCCGACGCCGTCGCCCGGCTGGAAGGCCAGCCGCGACGCTGACCGTGCGCGCCGCCCGTCCCGGCGCCGGCGCGCGGAAGCCTTTTCGCCCGTGCCTGCCGGCGGAAGCCTTTTCGCCTGTGCCTGCCGGCGGAAGCCTTTT
>NZ_DAISHT010000143.1:3058-9310 GCF_036822375.1 Pseudoxanthobacter sp.
CCTGCCGGCACATGGCGCAAGATAGATGGCGCCGGACAGCCGGACAGCATGTAAGCCGGCCGGCGTCGCAGGGCAGCCGGGCGCCGGATAGCCGGCGCAGGATAATCGGGCAGAGTGCGCAGCCGGCGGCCGGCCGGTTTCGCAAGGCGCGGTGTGACATCAGGCCGAGGGGTGAGGTCGCCCGGAATGACGATGACACGGCAGTTCACGGACAATCCGCAGTTCTATCTGACGGCCCCTTCGCCGTGCCCCTATCTGGCCGGGCGGCAGGAGCGCAAGGTCTTCACCCATCTCGTCGGCGAGCGGGCCAACGCGCTCAACGATGTGCTGACGCAGGGCGGCTTCCGCCGCAGCCAGAACATCGCCTACCGCCCGGCCTGCGAGGGCTGCCGCGCCTGCCTCTCCATCCGCATCGTCGTCGACGATTTCGACTGGACCGCCTCGTTGCGCCGCGTCCTGAAGACGAACGACGACATCGTCGGCACGGTCACGCCGCCGCGTCCCTCGTCGGAGCAGTACAGCCTGTTCCATCGTTATCTGGAAACCCGCCACGCCGACGGCGGCATGGCCGACATGTCGGTCGTCGACTACGCCATGATGGTGGAAGACACCCACGTCGACACCGTACTGGTGGAATATCGCGCCCGCACGGCCGACAGCGCCATCACCGGCCGCGGCCACGGCCCGCTGATCGCCGCCGCCCTGACCGACCGCCTGTCGGACGGCCTCTCCATGGTCTACTCGTTCTTCGACCCGGAGCCGGCGCGCCGCGGGCTCGGCACCTTCCTCATCCTCGACCATATCCGCCGCGCCAGGGCGGCGGGGCTGCCCTATGTCTATCTCGGCTACTGGGTCGAGGGATCGCCGAAAATGGGCTACAAGCAGCGCTTCCGCCCGCAGGAGGTGCTGGGGCCGACCGGCTGGCGGCGGGTGTGAGCGGCCTTGCCCCGGCCTTGCGGCGCGGCGGGCGTGCAGGGCTGCCCTGCAGTCGCAGCCATGGCAACGCGGCCATCATTGCTTGACGGCGGCCGGGTGCTCGCCTACTTCATCCGCTTCGAAGCTGGCCGGGGCCGGCGCGGTGCCCCGCGCCTGCCGTGAACCGAACTGCGCACTTCGCCGCTTCGCGCATCACACCAATTGCAGGGTGCCGCCATGCACATCGAAACCGCCGCTGAGGGCTGGAGCGAAGCCGCGCCGACCGGCGTTCTGGTTCTGGCCGACGGCACCGTCATCTGGGGCACGGGCGTGGGCGCCACCGGCAAGGCCGTCGCCGAGGTCTGCTTCAACACCGCCATGACGGGCTATCAGGAAATCCTGACCGACCCGTCCTATGCCGGCCAGATCATCACCTTCACCTTCCCGCACATCGGCAATGTCGGCGTCAACGACGAGGACATCGAGGTCGTCAACGCGGCGCGCGCCGCGGGCGTGCGCGGCTGCGTGCTGAAGACCGACATCACCGAACCCTCCAACTACCGCGCGCTGAAGCCGTTCAGCCGCTGGCTGGAGGCCCGCGGCATCATCGGCCTGACCGGCATCGATACCCGCGCGCTGACCAACCTCATCCGCGAAAAGGGCATGCCCAACGCGGTCATCGCCCATTCGCCCGACGGCGTGTTCGACCTCGACGCCCTGAAGGCGGAAGCCGCCGCGTGGCCGGGCCTCGAAGGGCTCGATCTGGCCCGGGAGGTCACCGCCGGCCAGACCTACGGCTGGGACGAGACCGTCTGGGTGTGGGACAAGGGCTTTGGCCGGCAGGAAGCGCCGAAATACAAGGTCGTGGCCATCGACTATGGCGTGAAGCGCAACATCCTGCGCCTGCTGGCCGACCGCGGCTGCGCGGTCACCGTGGTGCCGGCCACCGCCACCACCGAGGAAGTGCTGGCCCACAAGCCGGATGGCGTGTTCCTCTCCAACGGCCCGGGCGACCCGGCGGCGACCGGCGAATATGCCGTGCCGGTGATCCGCGATCTGGTGGCGACCGGCCTGCCGGTGTTCGGCATCTGCCTCGGCCATCAGATGCTCGGCATCGCGCTCGGCGGCCAGACGGTGAAGATGCATCAGGGCCACCACGGCGCCAACCACCCGGTGAAGGACTACACCACCGGCAAGGTCGAGATCACCTCCATGAACCACGGCTTCGCGCTCGACCGCGACAGCCTGCCGGACAGCGTGGAGGAAACCCACGTCTCGCTGTTCGACGGTTCCAACTGCGGCGTGCGGCTGAAGGACAAGCCGGTGTTCTCGGTGCAGTACCACCCGGAGGCCTCGCCCGGCCCGCGCGACAGCCACTACCTGTTCGACCGTTTCGTCGGCTTCATCGCCGACCACAAGAAGGCCGGCTGAGGCCGCCTTCCCGTCCTGCCTCCTGCAGAGGGCCGGCCCGTGTGCCGGCCCTCTGGCGTTTTCAGGCACCGTCGCCGCCGCCGGCGCGGGCCTCCATGTCGAGGCGGGCGCGGTCGATGGCCGCTTCCACGCGCTCGATCAGGGCGGCCAGATCGCGGGTGCGAAGCTGGTCCAGCTTGTCGTGCAGCGCCATGATCTCCAGTTCCGCCTTGAGGTTCACCTCATAGTCGTGGGCCGCCGCCATGCGGTCCTTCTGCGCCTGCCGGTTCTGCGACATCATGATGATCGGCGCCTGCACCGCCGCCAGCAGCGACAGCATCAGGTTGAGGAAGATGAAGGGATAGGGATCGAACGGCATCCCCCACCGCGTCAGGATGGCGGTGTTGAGCCCGACCCAGGCCACGATCACCACGCCGAAACTGATGATGAAGCCCCACGAGCCGCCGACCTCGGCCACCTGATCGGCCAGCCGCTCGCCGAAGGTGCGGCTCTCGTCGAACGCCACCGACATGTCGCGCGACACCGCATGGCGGCGCGCCATGCGGGTGATGACCCGCCGCTCCTGCGGCGAGAGATCGGCCAGCCCCATGTCGAGCACGCGGCGGGCGAACTCGCGCACCGCCGCCTCGTTCGGCGCCATGCCGCCGGGACCGCTGCCGTTTGCTGCTGTCGTCATCGCGCCTCCTCCGGCCCGTCACAGGCGCGGTGCGGAAAAGGTGTCGCAGGCCGACAGCCGGCCGGAATCGAACCCGGTGCGGAACCAGCGCGCACGCTGCCCGGCCGTGCCGTGGGTGAAGCTGTCGGGCACCACCACGCCCTGCGTGCGGCGCTGCAGGGTGTCGTCGCCGATCTGGTGGGCGGCATTGAGCGCCTCTTCCACGTCGCCGCGCTCAAGGTTGCCGGCCGCATCGGTATAATGGGCCCAGATGCCGGCGAAACAGTCCGCCTGCAATTCCACCTTCACCGACAGCGCATTGGCCTCCGCCGGCGAAAGGCGCGCCCGCATGGCCTGATAGCGCGGCAGGATGCCGGTGAGGTTCTGCACATGGTGGCCGACCTCGTGGGCGATCACATAGGCATCGGCAAAATCGCCGGCGGCGCTGAAGCGGGTTGCCATCTCGCGGAAGAAATCCATGTCGAGATAGACCTTCTGGTCGCCGGGGCAATAGAACGGCCCGCTGGCCGCCTGCGCCAGCCCGCAGGCCGAGCTGACCCGGCCGGAAAACAGCACCAGCCGCGGTTCGGTGTAACTGCCGCCGCCCTCCGAAAACAGCCGGTGCCAGACATCTTCGGTATCGGCCAGCACCACGCGGACGAAAGACTTCATTTCCGCCTCGTCGCGCGGCGCGCCCTCGCCGGCCGGCGCGATGCCGCCGGGCTCGGTGCGCCCGGCCGTCTGGCTCTGGCTCTGGCTCTGGGTCTGCCCGCGGTCGGCCGGGGCCATCTCGCCGGTCAGGAACGAGATCGGATCGACGCCCAGAAGCCACAGCACGACCAGCAGCACGATGAAGCCGCCGATACCCAGCCCGCCGCCGCGGCCGCCGCCGGGAATGCGCATGCGCGGCCCCGCGCCGCCATAGCCGCCGCCGGGAAAGCCGGTTCCGCCCATGCCGCCGGCAAAGCCGCCCTCGCCGCGGCGATCTTCCACGTTGGCGCTCTCGCGCCGTCCGCGCCATTTCATCGGCTTACCTCTTGCTGCACGCGGCGCCCGCTCTCCGGTCGTTGCCCCGGCCGAAATGCATCGCACCAATGCCAGCGCCGCGAAAGCCGCGACGCCGGTTCCCTTTGCGATTGGCGCCATTATCGCCTATAAGCCCCGCCAGCACGTTTAACCCCACTTGAAGACCGAAACTGAAGGCGCCCCGCGGCAACGCCCGCGCCGGGCCCCGGATCGACGCGGGCGGACCATGCCGAAACGGACCGATATCAAGACCATCCTCATCATCGGGGCGGGACCGATTGTGATCGGACAGGCCTGCGAGTTCGACTATTCAGGCACGCAGGCCTGCAAGGCGCTGAAAGACGAAGGCTATCGCATCGTTCTCGTCAACTCCAATCCGGCCACCATCATGACGGACCCGGATCTGGCGGATGCGACCTACATCGAGCCGATCACCCCGGAAGTGGTAGCCAAGATCATCGAGAAGGAGCGGCCGGACGCGCTGCTGCCCACCATGGGCGGCCAGACGGCCCTCAACACCGCGCTGTCGCTGCGCAGGATGGGCGTGCTCGATACCTTCGGCGTGGAGATGATCGGCGCCACCGCCGAGGCCATCGACAAGGCGGAAGACCGCGAACAGTTCCGCGAGGCCATGAAGACCATCGGGCTGGAGACGCCGCGCTCGGCGCTCGCCCACAACCTGACCGAGGCGCTCGCCGCCTTCGACGACATCGGCCTGCCGGCCATCATCCGCCCCTCGTTCACCCTCGGCGGCACCGGCGGCGGCATCGCCTACACCAAGGCGGAATTCATCGAGATCGTGGAACGCGGTGTCGATGCCTCGCCCACCAACGAGGTGCTGATCGAGGAATCGGTTCTCGGCTGGAAAGAATATGAGATGGAGGTTGTCCGCGATCGCAAGGACAACTGCATCATCATCTGTTCCATCGAGAACATCGACCCGATGGGCGTCCACACCGGCGATTCCATCACCGTCGCGCCGGCGCTGACGCTGACCGACAAGGAATACCAGATCATGCGCGACGCCTCGCTGGCGGTGCTGCGCGAGATCGGCGTGGAGACCGGCGGCTCCAACGTGCAGTTCGCGGTCAATCCGGCCGACGGGCGCCTCATCGTCATCGAGATGAACCCGCGCGTGTCGCGCTCCTCGGCGCTGGCCTCCAAGGCCACCGGTTTCCCGATCGCCAAGATCGCCGCCAAGCTGGCCGTCGGCTACACGCTGGACGAGCTGGAGAACGACATCACCGGCGGCGCCACCCCGGCTTCGTTCGAGCCGACCATCGACTATGTCGTCACCAAGATCCCGCGCTTCGCGTTCGAGAAGTTCCCCGGCGCCGAGCCGACGCTGACCACGGCGATGAAGTCGGTCGGCGAGGTGATGGCGATCGGCCGCACCTTTGCCGAATCGCTGCAGAAGGCGCTGCGCGGCCTTGAGACCGGGCTGACCGGCCTCAACGAGATCGAGATCCCCGGCATTGGTCAGGGCGACGACAAGAACGCCATCCGCGCCGCCCTCGGCCGCCCCACTCCCGACCGTCTGCTGATCGTGGCGCAGGCCATGCGCCACGGCTTCACGGTGGAGGAGATCCACGCCGCCTGCCGCATCGATCCGTGGTTCCTTGAGCAGATCCGCGCCATCGTGGAGACCGAGGCCAAGATCCGCCGCATCGGCCTGCCGAAGACCGCCGCCGGCCTGCGCCGGCTGAAGGCCATGGGCTTTTCCGACAGCCGGCTTGCCCACATTCTCGGCCTGCACGGGCGCGACGTGTCGCGCCTGCGCAACGAGCTGGGCGTGCGGCCGGTCTTCAAGCGCATCGACACCTGCGCGGCCGAGTTCGCCTCGCCCACCGCCTACATGTATTCCACCTACGAGATGCCGTTTGCCGGCGAGGTCGCCAACGAGGCGCGCCCGTCCGACCGGCGCAAGGTGGCGATTCTCGGCGGCGGCCCGAACCGCATCGGTCAGGGCATCGAGTTCGACTATTGCTGCTGTCATGCGGCCTTTGCCCTGCGCGATCAGGGCATCGAGGCCATCATGATCAACTGCAACCCGGAGACCGTCTCCACCGACTACGACACCTCCGACCGGCTCTATTTCGAGCCGCTGACGGCGGAAGACGTGATCGAGATCCTGCAGCTCGAACAGTCGAGCGGCGAGCTTCTCGGCGTCATCGTGCAGTTCGGCGGCCAGACCCCGCTGAAGCTGGCGCAGGCGCTGAACGACG
>NZ_DAISHT010000144.1:0-9247 GCF_036822375.1 Pseudoxanthobacter sp.
ATTCCGTTCATCGGGCCGTTCGTGGCCACCTTCCTGCCCACGGTGTTCGCGCTGGTGCAGTTCGAGTCGTGGCAGATGGCGGCCTTCGTCTTCCTCTGCCTCAACCTCATCCAGTTCGTTTCCGGCAGCTATCTGGAACCGCGCATCGCCGGCAAGACGCTCTCCGTTTCGCCGTTCATGGTGCTGTTCGCGATCTTCCTGTGGAGCTTCCTGTGGGGCATCGCGGGCATCTTTCTGGCGGTGCCGTTCCTCATTGCCGCGCTGACCGCCTGTGCCCACGCGCCGTCGCTGCGCTGGGTGGCGGCGCTGTTCTCCGGCCAGCCCGCGGCGGCCGGCGAGCCGCCGCAGGAGAACTGAAGGCCGGGGACAAGCGGCGCGGGGGGGCTTTATGAGGCGCGGTGCCGGGCGGCCCGCTCACTGTGCCGGCGGCAGCCGGGCGGCGATGCGGGCCATCATGTCGTCGTAGAACGGGTTCGACGACATGCGCATCAGAAAATCCTTGTCCACCACCAGCGCGCCGCGCTCGCCGCGCGCGGCGACATTGCCGATCTCGATGCCGAAGTCTTCGTCGGGCGTGCCGGCGGGGTAGAGGCCATAGAGCCCGTCCCAAAGCGGGAAGGGCACGGCAATGTGCGACAGCGAATAGACCCCGCGCGGATAGCTGGCCCCGATCGGGGTGCGGGTTTCCTGCGTGCTGCCGGCTTCGGTGGTGCGGGCTTCCACCGCGGCGCTGTCGCGGCTGACATTGGTGATGAGCGTGGTGCGGAACGGCCGCGGGGCCGGCGGCAGCACGCGCCCGGTCGCCTCAAGAGTGCGCGGCCGGAACAGCTCCGCCGCATCCACCGCCGCGTTGCGGTTGATGTCGTAGAGCACCAGTTCGCTGTTGCCGCCCGACAGAACGCCGTGCAGCGAAGAGACGATGGCGCTCGTCAGCACCGTCTGGTCGAGCACCGACTGGAAGGTGAGAACGGGCGGGAACCCGCGCAGCGTTCCGCCGCCGTCCTGCGCGCGCAGTTCGCTCTGCAGCGCCTGCGTCAGCAGATAGGACTGGCGCGCGGCGTTGACCGGGAACGAGTTGTACTTGAAGGGGTTGAACTCCGGCAGGATGTTGAGCCACGCCGTTCTGGCAAAGGCCGGCAGAAAGGCCGGCAGGCCGGCAAGGCCGGCGAAGCGGGCAAACTCCGTCACCCCCACCATGGGCGAAAACAGCACCACTTCCGCCGGTTGCGGCCGGGCAGGGTTCTTCTGCGCCTCAAGCGCATAGAGCAGCGCCAGCGCGCCGCCGTTGGAATAGCCCAGAATGTGCAGCGGCTTGCCGGGGCCGGCCTGTCGCGCGGCCTCGCGCATGGCAAGCCGGGTGGCGGCCAGCCAGTCCTGCCAGGTGCCCTCCGTCAGCCCGCCCGGCACGGTGCCGTGGCCCGGTACGCGCAGCCCCACGGCCACGAAGCCGCGGTCGCGGTAGAGTTCGGCAACATGACGCAGGCTGTAGGGCGAATCCGTCAGCCCGTGGATGAACACCGCCGCGCCTTTGATCTCGCCTTTCGGCAGCAGTTCGTAGGAGCGGTTCCAGTCGTGCTTCAGGGCCGGGGTATAGATCGGGCTGCCATCGAAATAGCGGTTGTAGGGCACGCGGTCGGCGGCCGGCAGCGCCTCTGTCACCTCGCTGCGCACGGCTGCAAACGCCTTGTCTTCGGCGGCGAGCCATCCGGCCCAGTCGGTGCGGTCGAGTTCCGCGGCGTCGAGTTCCGGCGGCACAACGGTGTGCCAGGGCTCCAGCTCCGGCCCGCGCAGGGTATCGACGATGCGCACCGCCAGAACGGTGACGATGACGACGACCACGACGAGCACCAGCGTGCGCGCCAGACGAATGAGACGGCGGATCATCGGGGCTCCAGTTTCCGCGGCGTGCAGGGAAAGGCCGGCCGTCTTTACAGACGGGTTTGCAAGGACAGACGGGTTTGCAAGGCCGGCACGGACAGGCACGAAAAGCCGCCCGGCCCGCGCACCATGCCCCGTTGCCGGCCGGCTGCACAGGCCCCGACCCCGTGAGCCGGGGCGGGCGGGCGCTCAGATGTCGTAGAAGCCGGCATCCGCCTCGCCGGCGGCCACGCGCTGGGCCTGCGCGCGCATGTCGGCAATGGAGGAACGGTCGAGCACTTCGGCCATCGCGTCGCGGGCGCGCAGCATCATCAGCCGCACCGAGCAGGCGGCCACGTCGGCGCAGTCGTCGCACGGCAGATAGGCGGTGCGGCTGGCGCAGGCAATGGGCGCCAGCGGGCCGTCGAGCACGCGAATCGCCTGCCCCACCATGATGTCGCCGGCCGGCTTTGCCAGCGCATAGCCGCCGCCGGGGCCCTTCTTGGAGCGCACCAGACCGGCATTGCGCAGGTCGTTCAGGATGGCATCGAGGAATTTCTTGGAAATATTGTTCTGCTCGGCGATGGTCGCCGCCAGTGCCGTCTGCCCCGCCGGCAGGCCCGCCAGGTGCACGAGCGCCTTGAGGCCGTATTTTCCCTTGTTGCTGAGCATGGCGACATCCGTTCGGCGGCGAAAGACAGGGGCCGTTGTCGCCGTCCCGGATGAGAAAATCAATCCCGTCCGCCGGTCGCAGCAGGCAATGCGATGCCTTTTCCGGCCTGCCGGCCGGCGCTCAGCGGCCGAAGGCGGAGGCGGAAACCGCCACGCGCCGTTCCACCGGCAGCGGCGGGCCGATCCACAGGTCGAGAAAACGCTCCAGCCAGCACAGCACCGCGGCATCGTAGGTCAGGCGGTCGCGGAAGTGGGTCGGCACCGCGCGGGCGCCGGCGGCCTGTGCCATGCGGCTGGCCCGCGCGGTCCAGCGGTGCACCATGGCCAGGGTCAGTTCGGGGTGGAACTGGATGCCATAGGCCGCACGGCCGACCTGCATGGCCTGATGGGGAAAAGCTTCGCCGGCCGCCAGCAGGTTCGCCCCCGCCGGCAGGTCGAAGCCCTCGCCGTGCCAGTGATAGACGTGCTCCGGCCAGGGCAGCAGCGCATTGCCGCACGCTGTCGGCGTGATGGGATAATAGCCGACCTCCACCAGCCCGCCGGGGTGCGGGGCAACGCGCGCGCCGCACTGGCGGGCCAGCATCTGCGCACCGAGGCAGATGCCGAGGAACGGCTTCTCTTCCTTCAGCGGCACCCGGATCCAGTCGATCTCGCGGCGCACGAAGGCATCGGAATCGTTGGCGCTCATCGGGCCGCCGAACACCACGGCACCGGCATGGCCGGCCATGGTCGCGGGCAGGGGATCGCCGAAGCGGGGCTTGCGCACATCGAGCCGGAAACCGCGCGCGGCCAGCCGCTGGCCGATGCGGCCGGGGCTGGAATGCTCGCCGTGCAGCACGATCAGCACCTTGTCCGGCCGCTCGCCGCAGCCGGCGCCGGAGGCATGAAACCGCGGCGCCGCCGCCTCTTCATCAGAAAACGCCACCCCGGACCTCCCTGTGCCGGCCCCGGCCACCGCACCGGCGGACAGCGATCTCAGTCCTGACTGAGCCCCGTATTCATTGCACTGCAGCATAACACCGGCCGGATGCCGGCGCAAAGCCGCTGCAGCCGCCCGGAGCCGCTTCAGCGGGCAAATTGACCTGCCGGCATCGTTTGCCGGAGAATAAAGGCGCTGTCATGGAGGGGAAGAGGTTGCCGGGGAAGACCGTTGCCGGGGCTGTCGGCGACGGTGAGGTTGCGCCGGGCGCTCAGGCCGTGGCCGGCCGCGAGGGCACGGCATCTGCTGCCGGGGCGGCTTCCGGCGCGTTTTCCTGTGCGTTTGCCACCCGCTGGCGCAGCGACACCCGCTCGCGGGTGGAGATGCCCAGCAGTTCGGCCACGCGCCACACCGTGTTCTCCTCGAATTCCGTCACGGTGCCGTCGGCATAGACGGCCTGCCACATCATTTCGATGACGCGCAGGCGGCCGTCCTCGTCGAGCGTGCGTTTCAGCACCGAGGTGAAGCGGTAGAGATCCACGGCCTCATCGTCGGCCGCGCGGGCTTCGGCCACCAGCTGCAGCGTTTCTTCCGGCGAAAGGCCGTAGCTCTGCGACAGCGCGCGGCCGATGGCGGCCTGCTCGGCCGGCCGCACGATGCCATCCACCGAGATCAGGTGGACCAGCAGGGCGGCGACCGCCAGCCGGTGGTCGTCGTCGGCAAAGCGGCGCGACGGCGTTTCGCCGGACAGTTCGGTGATGAAGTCGCGCAGGGCTTTGAACATCCGCTCTCCTCGGGAACCGGCCGGGTCCGGCGGCCGGGCAGCCGCCGGTTCATTGCGGAAGGATTCCGGTCTGCGGCGGCACCGTCAAGCCGCCGGCGGGATTACAGCAGGCGATCGCGCGACAGGAAGCTGCGGATCGCATCCGGCGCGACATCGCCGGCCACGAAGCACTGGCCGATGCCGCGGGCGAGAATGAAGGTGAGGCGGCCGCGCTTCACCTTCTTGTCCTGCGCCATCAGGCTGACGAGGGTGTCGTCGTCGGCCATCTCGCCGGGAATGTCGCTCATGCGGGTGGGCAGGCCGGCGGCCCGGAGGTGGGCCTCCACGCGGGCGGCATCGGCGGGCGCGCACAGACCGGCTTCGACGGAGAAGCGGAAGGCCTGCGCCATGCCCACCGCCACGCCCTCGCCGTGGATCAGCCGCTCGCCATAGCCGCAATAGGCCTCCAGCGCATGGCCGAAGGTGTGGCCGAGATTGAGCAGGGCCCGGGCGCCGGAGGTTTCCTTCTCGTCGGCTACCACCACGCGCGCCTTGGCGCGGCAGGAAGCGGCCACCGCCTCGGTCAGTTCCGGCCCGCGCGCCAGCACGCCGGCATGGTTCTGCTCCAGCCAGCCGAAGAACGCGGCGTCGTCGATGAGGCCGTATTTGGCGATCTCGGCATAGCCGGCGCGCATGTGGCGCGGCGGCAGGCTGGCGAGCGCATCGGTATCGGCCAGCACCAGCGAGGGCTGGTGGAAGACGCCGACGAGGTTCTTGCCGTGGGGGGTGTTGATGCCGGTCTTGCCGCCGACGGAGGAATCCACCTGCGCCAGCAGGCTGGTCGGCACCTGCACGAAGCGCATGCCGCGGCGCACGATGGCGGAGGCGAAGCCGGCCAGATCGCCGATGACGCCGCCGCCCAGCGCCACCACCAGATCGCCGCGCTCGCGGCGCTGGGCCAGCAGCTGGTCGACCACATCCTCCAGCACGGCAAAGCACTTGCTCTGCTCGCCGGCGGGCACGACGATCAGCTCCGGTTCCAGCCCGGCGCGGCCGAGGGAGGAGACGAGCGCCTCGCCGTGGGCGTGGTTCACCTCCTCGTCGGTCACCACGCTGACGCGCACCCCCGGGAACCGGGCTGCGATTTCCGCGCCCGCCCGGCCGATCAGGCCCGGACCGATGAGAATGTCATAGGCCGCGCCCGGCAGCGGCACGGCAACGGTGGTGACGTCGGCCGGAGCGGCGGTTTCAGGGCTTTCAGTCGCGCTCATGGGGCGGTCCTCAAAGTGCTGTCCTTGCGGCGGGCACCGCGTGAGGGGCGCCGCGGACAGGGTTCGTGGTTCAGTGCGCGGGGGCGTCGAAATGGCCTTTCAGCGCATCGATGATGGCCTGCACCACCACATCGTGGGGCATGTCGCGCGAGCGCACCGTGAGATCGGCCTCTGCAAACACCGGCTCGCGCACGGCCAGCAGCGCGCGCAGCGTGCCTTCCGGGTCGGCATTGGCCAGCAGCGGCCGGTTGTTGCGGCGGCGCACGCGCGCCAGCAGCGTCGGCACCTCGGCCTTCAGCCACACCGAAAGGCCGTTCTCGCCAATGGCAGCACGGGTTTCGGGCGCCATGAAGGCGCCGCCGCCGGTGGCCAGCACCTGCGGCCCCTCGGTGAGAATGCGGGCGATGACGCGCTTTTCGCCATCGCGGAAGCCGCTTTCGCCGTGGGCGGCGAAGATCTCGGGAATGGTCATGCCGGCGGCGCGTTCGATCTCGTGGTCGGCATCGACGAACGGCAGGCCGATGACCTGCGCCAGACGGCGGCCGACCGTGGTCTTGCCGGCGCCGGGCATGCCGATGAGCACGATGGACCGGCGGCCGAGCCGGTCGCGGATGGTTTCGGCGCCTGCGCGCGCACTGGCCTCGCCGGTGGTCATGAAAGGCGTCTCCGCAGCTGCCCGCACGGCTCCGCCGCAGCGGTGCCGGGCCGGGGCTTCTGGCTGCTTGAAGAGTGCGGCGGCTTATCTGTCAAGCCCCTGTCGGCGGCAGGCCGTCTTTGAACAGCGCAAGCCGGCCTGAGGACTGGATCTTGGCGCCCCGTCATGGCACAAGCGCCGGACCTGCCACACGACTGGCGGCCATCTGCGGGCGTGGCGGAATGGTAGACGCAGCGGACTCAAAATCCGCCGTCGCAAGACATGTCGGTTCGAGTCCGACCGCCCGCACCACTGCCCCTGACGGGGCATCGCCCTAACGCCCTGTCCGGTTCTCTTCCCAGTCCGGTTTTTCCCCTGTCGGGATTGTCCCGCTGCGGCCTTCGGGCGGGCCACGGGCGGAGCTCTTTGCTGCGGGGGGCCGAATCGGCGGTTTGCGGGGCCCGGTTGCAATCAGGGCTTCCGGCCTGTGCCGCGACAGCACGCAAAAGGGGTGCTCCGTTTGCTTCCGGACCGGGGGGCATGGCCGGCGGGCGGGAAAATGCCCTGCGCCGGCAAAAATTGCGGCTGACCGTCTTGACCGTAAACAAGCCTAACAGTTAGCCTTCCTTACAGTTAGGGAGGCCACGGTGGTCACGGCAACTTCGCCCCACATCATGCGACAGACGAATGCGGTCGGCGTGCTGCAGGCGATCCGGCGTTGCGGCCCGATCACGCGGGCGGATGTGGCGCGCGAAACCGGCCTCTCCAAGCCCACCGTCAATGCCATCGTCGGCGAGCTGGTGGCCCGCGGCTATGCGCTGGAGGGCGAGGCCTCGGGGCCCGGGCGGCGGCTCCGGCCGGGGCCGCAGGCCAATGTGCTCACCTTCAATGCCGGCGCGGGCTATGTGGTCGGCTTCGACCTCGGCATCAGCCGGGTGCGGGCCGGGCTGGCCGATCTCGACGGCACCATTCTGGAAACGGCCGAGCACAGCTTCGGCGCGGCGCCGCCGCTGCTGCCGGCCTTCGTTACGCTGCTGGCCGACCTTGCCTCCGGTCTTGCGGCGCGCGCCGGCCTGAGCGACGGCGATATCTGGGCGGCCGGGCTTGGTCTGCCGGGCTTTCTGGACCGGCGCGAAGGCACCATCCGCCTCGCGCCCGGCTTCGAGAGCTGGCAGGATCTGCCGTTCCGCACGCTGCTGGAGCGCACCTTCTCGCGCCGGTTCGGCTGTTCCATCGTGGCCGGCGGGCGGGTGCAGTTTGCCATGCTGGCCGAGCAGCGCCACGGCGGCGCGCGCGGGCTGGAGGATGCCGTGTTCGTGCACCTCGGCAAGGGCATCGGCCTCGGGCTGCTGGTGCGCGGCGAGATCTTCGAGGGTGCGGAAGGCTTTGCCGGCGAAGTGGGCAGTGTGCCCTGCGACAGCGACGAGGTGCCCCCGGCCGGCGTCGGCGCGTTTGAGTGGATGGCCGGCGGCCGGGCCTTCGCCCGCCTTGCCCGGCAGGCGGCGGAAAGCGGGGCCAGCCCGGCGCTCGCCCGCCTTGCCGCCGGCAATCCGGCGGCTCTTGAGGCGCCGGCGGTGTTCGCCGCCGCCGCCGGGGGCGATGCCGCCGCCCGCGCCATCATCGAGACCCTGAGCGACCGCATCGCCCGCGGACTGGCCGGCGTGTGCTGCATTCTCAACCCCGCCAAGCTCATCATCGGCGCCGGCCTGTCGCGCGCCGGCGACGATTTCATCGCCGGCCTCGCCCGCCGCATTGCGGCGCTGGTGCCGTTTCCGCTCGTCGTGGAGCGCACCGGCCTCGTCGACCGGACCTCCGTTCTGGGCGCGGTGGAGCAGGCGCTGCGGATTGTGGAGAGCGAACGGTTCTTCCTTTTTGCGGCGGCGGAACGGGAGCTGGCACGATGACGACCGATCCGCTCATCCTTTCCGGGCCGACGCTGGTTGCCGCCACGGCCGACCGCTGCGGCGAGGCCGCCACATGGTGCCCGGAGGAAAATGCCCTCTACTGGTGCGATGTTCACGGCGCCCGCATCCACCGGCTTGAGGCGGCCGCCGGAACGGTGACGACGTGGGATTTCGAAACCCCGGTCGTCGCCCTGTCGCTGACGCGTGAGCCGGGCCGGCTTCTGGTGGCGCTGGCGACCCATCTCATCTGGTGGTGGCCGGCCACCGGCGCCCGGCAGGACCACGGTTTCCGCCTGCCCAACTGGCCGGCGGCGCGCCTCAACGACGGACGCGCCGACCCGGAAGGGCGGTTCTGGATCGGCTCGATGTTCAACGATCTCGGTGCCGATGCCGCCGCGCTGGAGGCGGCCGCGCCCGGCCACCTCTATTCCATCTCTGCCGGCGGCGATGTGACGACCCATCTTTCGGGCATCAAGGTTTCCAACACCCTGTGCTGGAGTGCCGATGCCACCCGGTTCTATTTCGCCGACAGCCCCCGCAACCTGCTGCGCGTGTTCGATTATGACGGCGCGGCCGGCCGCCTTTCCAATCCGCGCCCGCACCTTGCCGGCGAGCCGCACGGCATCCCGGACGGCTCGGCCATCGACGCGGACGGCTATCTGTGGAATGCGCGCTGGGGCGGCCATGCCGTCGTGCGCATCGCGCCGGACGGCCGCGTCGACCGCGTCATCGCGATGCCGGCGCGCAACATCACCACCTGTGCCTTCGGCGGGCCGGGGCTGAGCACGCTCTACGTGACCTCGGCCGCCAACGACACCACGGCGGACGACCGGCTTGCCGGCGCGCTGTGGTCGCTTGAAACCGCGGTTGCCGGGCTTCCCGGCCACCGTGTCGCTGTGGGCGTCGCGTGAGAGCACGCGCCGCCGCCTGACCCCGCAAGACGACGGGCCGTTCGCGGCCCGCAAGGCAGTGCCGCCGCACCCCCCCGCGCCTTCGCGCGGGCAGGGAAGGGGTGTGCCATGCCTGACGGAACCTGCCGGCGCCCGTTCCCCCTCCTGCGCGAGGGGGCGGGCGAACGGGAGAGCCTTGCCTGCCGCTGCCGGGCGCCGGCCCCGCAGACCCGCAATCGCGGTGCCCGCCCGGCGGGGCCGCTCAGGACCGGCAGCGCCGGTGCATTCACGAGGACGGCATGTCTGAGACGGATCTTCTGACGCTGGAGAACATCAC
>NZ_DAISHT010000145.1:0-9241 GCF_036822375.1 Pseudoxanthobacter sp.
CATCAACCGGTCGACCAGCGGATTGACCGGCTCGAACACCTGCGACAGCACGGCCACGGAAACGGTTGCCGCGCCATGGGCCTTCAGCCAGGCGGCGCAGTCGAACACGCGCGCGGCCGGCACATGCAGCACCAGTTCCCCACCCTCGCCGCCGGAAAGGGCAACGCAGTCGAACAACTGGCGGACCTGCCGCACCACCTGCGCCGCATCGGCCACGCGGGTGCGCACCTCGCGCACTGCCCGCGCCCGGGCCTCTGCCGCGATGCGGTCGAGAATGACGCACACGGCCGCGCGCTGGGGCTGCGTCCACTCCGCGCGACGGCTTGCCACCAGGTTAGCCTCGGAGCGCAGGATCACGCCGTCGTCGATCACCTTCAGCGCGTTGGCTTCCAGCGTCGAGCCGGTGGTGGTGATGTCGATGATCAGTTCCGCCGATCCCGCCGCAGGCGCCCCTTCGGTGGCGCCGAGGCTTTCGACGATACGGTAATCGGAAATGTCATGGGCCGCGAAGTGGCTGCGGGCGAGATGGATATATTTCGTCGCAACCCGCATCCAGCGGCCGTGGCGGGCGCGGAAATCGGTGGCGACATCGGCGAGATCGGCCATGGAGCGCACATCGATCCACGCCTTGGGCACCGCGACCACGACATCGGCATTGCCGAAGCCCAGCGGCAGCACACGGTGGATAAGCGTATCGCGGGCGGCGGGCTCCGGGATGGTCTCATGCATCAGGTCCAGCCCGGTCACACCGAGATGCACGCCGCCGGCGGCGATCTCGCGGGCGATCTCGGACGCCGACAGGAAGGCGATCTCCACGCCCTCCACGCCACGGACCACGGCACGGTAGCCGCGCGCTCCCCCGGCCTGCACGAACGGCAGGCCGGCACGGGCGAAGAAACTCTGGGTGTTTTCCTGAAGCCGTCCCTTGGAAGGGATGGCGATCGTCAGCGGCGCGCTCATGCTTCAGCCCCGTTGCCCGCGGGAACGACCCGCTCCAGCCAGATCGAGAAGCCGACGGCCGGCACGCTTTCGCCGGCGCCCATCAGCTGCAGCATGCGGTCATAGCGCCCGCCACCGACGATCTGGCCATTCTGGCCGCCAGCCGGCCGCGCACGGTCGTGCACCTCGAACATGAAGCCGGTGTAGTAATCCAGCCGGCGGCCGAATTCGCCGGCAAACGCGATAGCCGCGGTGTCCACGCCACGCGCGGCGATCAGCGCGGTGCGGCGGGCAAAACACGCCAGCGCCGCCGACAGATCGACGCCGACGTCGGCAGCGAAAGCGGCAACCGTCTCCCCTGCCCGGTCGAGCGGGCAGGCGATGGCAAGATAGCGGCGCAGGATGAGCGCGGCCTCCGGCGCCAGCCGGGCACCGGCGGCGAGGCTGGCCTGCTCCACCAGCCGGTCGGCGATCTCGGCCGGCGAACGCCCGCCCACCGGGGTCAGCCCGGCCACCGCCAGCATGTTTTCCACCAGCGCGCGGGCGGTTTCAGGATCGGCATCGGCCAGTGCACCGGCAATCGGCACCGCCGGCGCTTCCGCGACGCGGCCTTCCAGCCAGTCGAGGGCGGCCAGCACGCGGCCGGTGTCGCCGAATGCCGCCGACAGCCGGCGCCGCCATGCCTGCGGCAGCGGCAGCGCCTCGATCAGCGCGGTGAACAGGCCCTCGTCGCCCAGGCGCACCTGCGGGCGGGCGATGCCGACAAGACGAACCACCTCCAGCGCCCGCGCCAGCACATCGGCGTCGGCGGCTTCCAGATCGGTATCGCCCAGCCGCTCGATGCCGGCCTGCAGGCTCTCCGCCGGCCCGTCCGCCCGCTGGCGGAAGATGGGGCCGAGATAGGCATAGCCCGCCGGCCGGTCGGCGGAGCCGCCGGTCAGGTGCATGTTGCAGACCGGAATGGTGAAATCCGGCCGCAGGCACAATTCCTCGCCGCCCGGACCGGAGGTAAGGAACATGCGACGGCGCAGATCCTCGCCCGCCAGATCGAGAAACAGGGCGGCCGGCTGCAGCACCGCCGGCTCGACGAAGCGGTTGCCGCCGGAAGCCAGCAGCGTCTTCAGCCCGCCCAGCCGGTCGGCCACCGCCAGCGCCGGCGCGGCCGTCGTCTCATAAGGGGTCATGACTCGGTCCTCAGCGCGCGTCGCCGGCCCGGTCGGCCGCCTGCCGGGCCAGCAGGCCGGCCACTGCCTGCACGACCTCGCTGGTCGGCACCGTGAATTGCGCGGGCCGTGCCTCGCGCCATTCGGCGTGATCGGCGATGGCATTCGCCATGCGCGCGCCTTCCACCAGATCCTTGATTTCCACGGTGCCGGCCGCCCGCTCGTTAGAGCCCTGGATAACGACGCAGGGCGCATCGCGGCGGTCGGCATATTTCATCTGCGCCTTGAGGCCGGCGGTGCCGAGATAAAGCTCGGCACGGATGCCCGCGGTTCGCAGGCCCTGAACGATGCGCTGATAGCCGGCGAAAGCCTCGGCATCGCGGTCCAGCACCAGAACCACCACCGGACCGGCCCCCGTGGCCGCCCGCGCGGGATTGCGCGCGGCCAGCGCGGAAGCGAGACGCGACACGCCGACGGAAAAGCCCGTGGCCGGCACGTTCTCCGCACGGAACCGGCCAACCAGCCCGTCATAGCGCCCGCCGCCGCCGACCGAACCGAAGCGCACCGGGCGGCCGTCTTCGTCGAGCACGGTGAAGGTGAGTTCGGCCTCGAACACCGGGCCGGTATAATATTCCAGCCCGCGCACCACGGAGGGGTCGATGCGGATACGCTCCGGGCCATAGCCCGCGGCTTCGAGATGACTGGCGATTTCGGTCAGTTCCGCCACGCCCTCGCTGCCGCGCGGGCTGGTCGTCACCAGCGCGGCGAGATTGGCGCAGGTCACCCGCGCATCGTCCGCCCCCGCAACCGTGAAGGCCAGAACCCGCGCGATCTGATCCGCATCGAGCCCGGCCCCCTTGGTGAAGTCGCCGCTCGGGTCGAGCCGCCCTTCGCCCAGAAGATCGCGCACGCCTTCCGGCCCGATCTTGTCGAGCTTATCGATGGCGCGCAGCACCGTCAGGCGACGGCCGGCATTTTCCTCGCCGGCAAGGCCAGCAGCCTCCATCACGCCATCCAGAACCTTGCGGTTATTGATGCGGATGAGATAGTCGCCGCGCGGAATGCCGAGCCGCTCCAGCGTGTCGGCCGCCATCATGCAGATCTCGGCATCGGCCGCCACCGAGGCCGTTCCCACGGTGTCGGCATCGAACTGCATGAACTGGCGGAAACGACCCGGCCCCGGCTTCTCGTTGCGGAACACCCAGCCGACCCGGTAGGAGCGGTAGGGCTTGGGCAGGCGGTCATAGTTTTCCGCCACGAAGCGGGCGAGCGGCGCCGTCAGGTCGTAGCGCAGCGCCAGCCAGTCCTCGTCATCGTCCTGAAAGGCGAACACGCCCTCGTTCGGCCGGTCCTGATCGGGCAGGAACTTGCCGAGGCAGTCGGCATATTCGATGAGCGGCGTCTCGACCGGCTCGAAGCCATAGAGAGCATAGGACTCGCGGATGGCCGCAAGCAGGGTCTCGGTCGCGGCCAGCTCAGCCGGTCCGCGGTCGATCAGGCCGCGCGGCAGGCGCGGCTTCGGGCGGCCGTCCTTCGTTTTCGCGGTGTCCTTGCCCTTGCCTTTGCCCTTCGCACCCGGATGACCGCCGGCATGGACCTTCGCTTCCGCGCTCGCAGTGTTGCCGTTGTCCCCGGCGGGGGCGCTTGCGGTGGCCGCGTTGTCGGCCGGCTCGGAATTCGCCATGGCACTCATCTCAGGTCAGGGACGGGCAGCCTTGGGGCCGTCCGCGCGGCGCCGGCCTGAAAAGCCGGCGGAAAGGTTCGGCCGTGGTGTTAGACGAGATAGCCCCGCCCGGCAAGGCAACGCGCGGCGAAACGGCCGGAAAGCAGCCCTGCAACAGCCCGCGGAAAAGGCCGCCCGGCCCGCCGGCCGCCTTGTTCCCACGCCTGTGCTGCAATGATAAGAAGGCCTGTCCGGAACGGTTCCAGCTCTTCCCCCGGGGCTGCCGCCGGCATCGCTCTCCCGAGGATCGTCCATGCGTGTCCCGTCCCTCGCCCGTGCCCTGCCGTTCGCTTTCGCCACGCTCGCCCTTTCCCTCTGCCTTTCCGGCCAGGGCGCCGCGGCGCAGGAAGCGCAGCCCCTGCCGCCGGGCAATGCCGAGGCCGGGGCGAAGGTGTTCAACCGCTGCAAGGCGTGCCACCAGATCGGGCCGGGGGCGGAGAGCAATATCGGACCGGAGCTGAACGGCGTCATGGGGCGGCCCGCCGGCAAGCTGCCGGACTATGTGTTCTCCGAGGGCCTCGCCAGCGCCGGCTTCGTCTGGGACGACGCCCACATGGCCGAATGGCTGCGCGGCACGAAGAAGATGATCCCGACCACCAAGATGATCTTTCCGGGCATCCGCAAGGATCAGGACATGGCGGACCTTCTGGCCTACCTGCACCAGTTCAAGGCCGACGGCTCCACCGCCCCCTGACAGCTCGCGCCCGTTCAGAAGACAAAAACGCCGCGGAAAGAAGCCTTTTCCGCGGCGCATGCGTTTTTCGGACTCCGGCCTGCGGCCGGTCAGGCGCTTTCGCCGCCCGCCGGCGGCGGCGCGGCAGCCGGGCTTTGGCGGGCATGCTGGGCCGCGGCCCGGCGCCATGCAATGAGGCCAAGCGGCAGGCACGCCAGATAGGCAATCGAGGCAAGCGCCAGCATCTCGAACGGATAACTGACGAGGAAGCCCGCAACCAGCACCACCAGCACGAACAGCGGCAGCACCAGATCGCGCCGCACCCGCTTGCCGAGCTTCTTGCCGGAATAGGTCGGCAGGCGGCTCACCATCAGGAAACCCATGACCACGGCAAACACGGCCGAGACGATCGCGGTTTCCCGCGTCGGCTCGATCACCCCCAGCAGGCCGAGATTGATGGGCAGCAGCACGCAGATGGCCCCGGCCGGCGACGGCACGCCGGTGAAGAAGTTGCCCTGCCAGGCCGGCCGCTCCACATCGTCGAGCGCCACGTTGAAGCGGGCGAGCCGCAGCGCCGCGCCGATGGAGAACACCAGCACCACGATCCAGCCGACCGAGCGCAGGTCGTGCAGCACCCACGAATAGAGCAGCACCGCCGGCGCGACGCCGAAATTGACGAAATCCGTGAGGGAATCGAGCTCGGCACCGAAGCGCGAGGTCGATTTCAGCAGCCGCGCCACGCGCCCGTCCAGCCCGTCCAGCACGGCGGCCAGCACCACCGCGAGAATGGCGAGGTCATAGCGGCTTTCCATCGCCATGCGCACCGCCGTCAGCCCGGAGCACAGCGCCAGCAGCGTGACGAGGTTGGGCAGGATCATCCGCATCGGCAGGCGGCGGATGTTGGGCATGCGGCGCCGGCTGCCGGGCCGGCCGGGATCGAAGGGGGGGAAAAGGTCGATCATCCCTTTTTGTCTCCAAGACCGGCGCGGGTTCAAAGCGTGCGCACCGTTTCGATGGCCGGGCGGGCGCCGGCGAGATCGGCAATCGGGGTTTCGCCGGCAACCGCGCGCTGGCCTTCCGCCACCAGAGCGCGGGCGCCGTCCGGCAGATAGACGTCGACGCGCGAGCCGAAGCGGATGAGGCCGATGCGCTCGCCCTGCTCCACGCCGGAGCCCTCGCGCACGAACGGCACGATGCGGCGGGCGATGAGGCCGGCGATCTGCACCACGGCAATCTGGCGGCCGTCGCTGTCCAGCACGATGCCGTTGCGCTCGTTCTCAAGGCTGGCGGCCGGGTCCTCGGCATTGAGGAAGCGGCCGGGCTTGTAGACCGTGCGCGCCACCCGGCCCGACAGCGGCGCCCGGTTCACATGCACGTCGAACACGCTCATGAAGATCGACACGCGCAGACGCGGCTCCTCGCCAAGATCGAGTTCGGCCGGCGGAATGGCATTGTCGACGATGGAAACCCGCCCGTCGGCCGGGGCCACCGCCAGCCCCGGGTCCAGCGGCACGGTGCGCTCCGGGTCGCGGAAGAACAGCGTGCACCACAGCGTGGGGAACAGCGCCAGAAAGCCCAGCGGCGCCCACACCACGAACAGGATGACCGTGACCACCGCGAAACCGAGGATATAGGGATAGCCCTCCCGGTGGATCGGAACCATTGCCCGGCGGATCGATTCACCGATGCCGTGTGCCATCTCGTCTTCCCTGTCTGCCCACGGGCGGCTCCGCCGCCCGGTCGCGTCCGATGCCGCAGCGCCCCGGCAGGGGCAGCGGCGCATTGCGGGGTGTTCTACCCCGTTTTGCGACGTTGCGCCTCACCCGGTCGCACGAAAGCGGCCGGAAACGGCCGCCGCACGTCGCTTTCTGCCGGGGGCCGGCCCGTTGGTTTCCGCCGGTGCCCGGTCCCTGCAAGACCCTTTCCCACGTCCGCCGCCCGGTGTGAAGGGTCCGCGCGCCGCATCGCGTGCGGTTCTGCCTTGCTTCCGCCACCGCACTCGGCTATCGCCGTTTGACGATCAAGGAAACGCACCGTGACCTATCCCGCATCCGACCAGTCGCTCGCCCGCGTGCTGAAGGCGCTGGGCCATCCGGCCCGGCTGGCGATCGTGCGCGCCCTGCTCGACCGGGAGCACTGCTGCTGCGGCGATATCGTGCGCCGCCTGCCGCTGGCCCAGTCCACGGTCTCCGAGCACCTGCGCGTGCTCAAGGAGGCCGGCCTCGTGACCGGCAACATCGACGGACCGCGGGCCTGCTATGCCCTCGACCGCGAGGCCTGGGGCGGGGCGATTGCCGCCCTCGGCCTTCTCGTCTGCGGGCCGCAGCCGGCCCGGACCGCCCAGGAACAATCCCCGCTGCCGGCCCCCTGCGACGATCGGCAGCGGACCGGGCCGACATCCTCCGACGTGTGATTGCCATGCCGCAACGGCCAGAGACCCAGAAAGCCCGGCGCGACCGCTCCGAGCTGGCGACCCTTGTCCACCTCTGGCCCTACATGTGGCCAAAGGACCGCATCGACCTGAAGTGGCGGGTCGTCATCGCCGTGCTGGCGCTGATCATCGCCAAGATCATCACCGTTCTGGTGCCCTATACCTACAAATGGGCGACCGATGCGCTGGTGCGCGACACCGACCACCCGGAAATGGTGATGGCGGCGACCGTGCCGGTTCTGCTGGTCATCTCCTACGGTCTCGGGCGCATCCTGCTCACGGCCTTCAACCAGCTGCGCGATGCGCTGTTCGCCCGTGTCGGCCAGCACGCCGTGCGCACCCTTGCCAACGAGGTGTTCCGCCACCTGCACGGGCTGTCGCTGCGCTTCCACCTGCAGCGGCGCACCGGCGGGCTGTCGCGCATCATCGAGCGCGGCACCAACGGCATCGAGTCCATCGTCCGCTACTCGATCCTGAATTCGCTGCCGACCGCGCTGGAATTCGCCCTCACCGCCGCCGTCATCTGGTGGCAGTTCGATGTGTGGTACCTCGCCGTCATCGCCATAACCGTGTGGCTCTATGTGTGGTTCACGGTGAAGATGTCGAACTGGCGCATCGGCATCGTGCGCACCATGAACACATCCGACACAGAGGCCAATTCCAAGGCCGTCGACGCGCTGCTGAACTACGAAACCGTCAAATACTTCAATAACGAAGACGTGGAGCGCGTGCGCTTCGACAAGTCCCGCGCGATCTACGAAGCGGCGGCGGTGCGCACCTGGACCTCGCTCGCCTGGCTCAATCAGGGGCAGATGGTGATCTTCACCATCGGCATGGTGGTCTGCATGGCCATGTCGGCCTATGCGGTGGTGCACGGGCAGCAGTCCATCGGCGATTTCGTGCTGCTCAACGCGCTGCTGATGCAGCTTTCGGTGCCGCTCAACTTCATCGGCTTCATCTACCGCGAAATCCGGCAGGGCCTGACGGACGTGGAGGCGATGTTCGAGCTTCTGGACGTGCCGCCGGAAGTGCAGGACAAGCCCGACGCGAAGCCGCTCGCCATCGCCCGCGGCAGCATCACCTTCGAGGATGTAAAATTCAACTACGATCCCGACCGCGAGATCCTGAAGGGCATCAGCTTCACAGTGCCGGCAGGCAAGACGGTGGCGCTGGTCGGGCCTTCCGGGGCCGGCAAGTCCACCATCTCGCGGCTGATCTTCCGTTTCTATGACGTCACCGGTGGCCGCATCCTGATCGACGGACAGGACATCCGCGACGTGACGCAGGCATCGCTGCGCGCCGCCATCGGCATCGTTCCGCAGGATACGGTGCTCTTCAACGACACTATCGCCTACAACATCCGCTATGGCCGGCTTTCCGCCACCCCGGCGGAGGTGGCCGAAGCGGCCGCAAGCGCGCAGATCGCCGGATTCATCGCCGGCCTGCCGCAGGGCTACGATACGGAAGTCGGCGAGCGCGGCCTGAAGCTGTCGGGCGGCGAGAAGCAGCGCGTGGCCATCGCCCGCACCATTCTCAAGGCACCTCCGATCCTGATCCTCGATGAGGCCACCTCCGCGCTCGATACCCGCACCGAGCAGGAGATCCAGAGCGCCATCGACCGGGTAGCGAAGGACCGTACCACGCTGGTCATCGCCCACCGGCTGTCCACCATCGTCGATGCCGATGAGATCCTCGTGCTGGAGGCAGGTGCGGTGGTGGAACGCGGCACCCATGCCTCCCTGATCGCCAGGGGCGGCCTCTATGCCGAGATGTGGGAACGCCAGCGGGCCGCCGCCGAGGCTGAAGCCGTGGCGAAGGCGGCGGAGACCGGCACCGGGCGGCCGCTGGAGGTGGCGCCGGTCTGACGACCGCGCACGGGCAGGAAAGACAAAAGGGCTGCGGAACGATGCGTTCCGCAGCCCTTTTCATATGCCGGCGCCGGCCCGCGAGCGGGAAGCACGCGCTGGGCGGGGATCACTCCTTGGGAATGACGAAAACCTGACCGGGGAAGATGAGGTTCGGATCGCGGATCTGATCCTTGTTGGCGCGGTAGATAGCGGTGAAGCGGGCGCCCTTGCCATAGAACCGCTCGGCGATCTGCCAGAGATTGTCGCCGCGCAGCACGCGGAAGTGCGTCATTTCCGGCGTCGCCGGCTTTTCGCCGCCGGCCGGCGCGGCCACGACGTCGTTGAACGGCACTTCAGCCCGCGCCAGCACCTTGCCGCTGGAAGCTTCCACCTGATCGGCACGCACCTGATGCTGCCCGGCGGCAACCGCGGCGTCGGAAGACAGCATGAAATGCCCGTCGGCGC
>NZ_DAISHT010000146.1:0-9236 GCF_036822375.1 Pseudoxanthobacter sp.
TGAAGTCGGTCATCACCATCGAGCCGTGGGGGCCGAACCTGAAGATCCCCGGCGCGGCCATCGACAAGAGCAACGTGGACGACCCGGCCTTCTGGGGCAACGGCAAGCCGCCGGAAACGCCGGTCACGCCGGTGAAGTGAGCCGGCCCGGCTGCGCCGGCCCGTGCCGCCCTTGCGGGGCGCGGGCCGGCACGCCGGCGGCGGCTGCCTCTTCTCGCCCTGAAGGCGGCCGCCGCCTTCTTCCCTGGCCGGCGGTTCGCCGCCCGAAACGGTCCATCGCCCGAAGGTTCCTCACCCGATGTCTGCCACCTCGCCCAGCGCGCACTCTGTGTTCGCCATCGGCTCGCGCCGCCGCGCGGTCGCCGAATTCCTGCTCGACAACCTCGTCTGGCTGGTCTTCATCGTCGCCTTTCTGGCGTTTTCGCTGACGATCCCGAATTTCTTCCAGATCGCCATCCTGCTCAACATTCTGGAGCAGTCGACGTTCATCGGCATTCTGGCGGTGGGCCTGACGCTGGTGGTGATCTGCGGCGAGATGGATCTTTCCATCGAATCCACCATGGCGCTCGCCGCCATGGGGTCGGCGCTGCTGTTCGGCACCAACGGCGCCGGGCTCGGCATCTCGCTCAGTCCGGGCTGGCTCAATGCGGCGGTGTCCATCGCGCTGTCGCTGGCCATCGGCGCGGTCATCGGCGGCATCAATGCCTGGCTGGTGGTGGTGTGGCGCATCAACTCGTTCATCGTCACGCTGGCCTCGTTCCTGTGGGTGCGCGGCCTCGTGGTGGCGCTGTCCGGCGGCCGCTCGGTCTATGGCATGCCGGAGCAGATCCGCTGGGTCGCCGTCTCCTCCTTCCTCGGCCTGCCGATGCTGGCGTGGGTGACGGGTGCGGTGTTTGCGGTGTTCGGCCTCATCCTCGCCAGAACGCCGTTCGGCCGCCATCTCATCATGGTCGGCGGCAACCCGATGGCGGCGTTCCGCGCCGGCATTCCGGTGCAGCGGCTGATGATCACGGTGTTCATCCTCACCGGCATGATCGCGGGCTTCACCGGCTGGCTGCTGGCGGCGCGCACCTCCGGCGCCACCGCCAATCTGGGCACCGGCATGCTGTTTGAGGTGTTCGCGGCGGTGGTCATCGGCGGTGTCAGCCTCAAGGGCGGCGTCGGGCGGCTGTCGGGGGTCATCGCCGGCGTGCTGCTGCTGTCGTCCATCTCCACGGCCATCAACGTCATGGGCATGCCCCCGCACTACACCCAGATCATCCGCGGCGGTCTGGTGCTGGCAGCCATCCTGCTCGACACCGTCAAGACCTCCATCCGCCGCCATATCGCCTGATCCCATTTCCGGAAAGCTCGACCATCATGAACAGACTGGCAGGACGTGTTGCCGTTCTCACCGGCGCGGCGCGGGGCATCGGCGCCGCCATCGCCGCCCGCTTCGTGGAAGAAGGCGCGCGCGTCGTCATCGGCGACACGGAAACGGCGGCGGGCGAGGCGACCGCGGCCGCTCTCGGCGGCCCGGAAAAGGCGCTGTTCGTTGCCACCGACATCTCGCGGGAGGCCGATGCCGAGGCCGTCGTCGCCCGCGCGCTGTCCGCCTTCGGCCGGCTCGACATCATGGTGCAGAACGCCGGTATCTATCCGCTGACGCTGATCGAGGACATCAGCGTGGCGGAATGGGATGCGGTGCTCGGCGTCAACCTGCGCGGCACCTTTCTGGCCGCAAAGGCCGCGCTGAAGCCGATGCGGGCGGCGGGATACGGGCGGATGGTGTTCACCTCCTCCATCACCGGCCCGCGGGTGACCTCGCCCGGCCATGGCCACTACGGCGCTTCCAAGGCCGGCATCAACGGCTTCATCCGTTCTGCTGCGCTGGAGTTCGCGCCCTACGGCATCACCGTCAACGGCGTGGAGCCGGGCAACATCCTGACCGACGGCATGAAGGCCGGCCGCAGCCCGCAGTTCATCGCCGGCATGGAAGCCGCCGTGCCGCTCGGCCGGCTCGGCACCCCGCGCGAGGTGGCCGATGCGGTGCTGTTCCTCGCCTCCGACGATGCCGGCTTCATCACCGGCACCACGGTCATCGTCGACGGCGGCCAGCTTCTGCCGGAAAGCCGGCTGGCCCGCGAACCCGACGCCGCCTGAACAGGGAACCGCCCGATCATGTCCCACCTTTCTGCGCTCTCAGCGCCGCGCCGCGTGTTCATCAGCGGCGGCGGCGGCGATCTCGGCCGCAAGCTCACCCGGCACCTGCTGCAGGCGCCGTGGTGCGCGGCCGTCGTTTCCGCCGACCTGAAGCCGCCGCACGATCTGGCGGCGGAGGATGCCCGCGTCATCCCGGTCGCCGGCGATCTGTGCGACCGGTCCGCCCCCTGGCAGGCCGCCATGGCGGGGTGCGATGCCGTGGTGCATTTCGCGGCGCAGCACCCGCACACCGATGCCAGCTGGGCCGATGCCGGCGCCTCCTACGACATGACCGCGGCGCTGCTCGATGCCGCGCTGGACCACGGCGTGGGCCGCTTCGTGTTCGCCTCCTCCAACCATGTGATGGGCGGCTACAAGGATGCCCCGCTCGCCAGCGACGCGCCGGGCTTCCTCACCGCCGCGCTGCCGCCTTCGCCCGGCACGAAGTGGAACACCGGCACCGGCTGGATGGATTCCACGGCCTATGCCACCGCCAAGTTCATGGGCGAGCGGGCGGTGGCGGCGGCGGTGGCGCGCGCCGGCGGGGCGCTTTCGGCCGTCAACGTGCGCATCGGCTGGGTGCAGCCGGGCGAGAACCGGCCCGAGACCATCAACATTTCCGGCGACGTGGCGTTTGCCGCCGTCCCGGAGCCGGAGGATGCGGAAGGCCGCCGTAATCTGAAGTGGTATCGCAACATGTGGCTGTCGAACCGCGATTTCGCCCGGCTGTTCGAGGCCGCCATTGCCGCGCCGGCCACGGCATGGCCGGCGCCGCTGCTCACCGTCAACGGCGTTTCCGGCAACACCGGCACGGGCTGGGACCTGAGCCCCGCCCGCACCCATCTGGGTTATGCGCCCGAGGACGACCTGTTCGCCGCCCTCGGCCTGCTCTGAAGGCGGCCGGCCGCCTTCATCCGGTCGCGCGGACCGCTTCTCCCCCTTCGTGTGGCCCGCGCCCGGCCAGCTGCCCGCCCTCACCCCCCGTGGGCGGGTGGCTGGCCTTCCTCACCCCCCGCCAGCCAGTGCAGGCGCAATCATGCACGTCGTCATTCCCGGTGCCGGTGTCATCGGCATCACCACGGCCCACGCGCTTCTCGACGAGGGCCACACCGTTACCGTGATCGAGCGCGAGGCCGAACCGGCGCTCGGCACGTCCTATGCCAATGCCGGACAGATTTCGGCAGCCCTTTCCGCCCCGTGGGCGGTGCCCGGTCTGGTGCCGAAGGCGCTGAAGTGGCTGTTCGAGCGCTATCCGCCGCTGCGTTTCGGCCGGGTGCCGGATGCCGCCACCCTCGGCTGGCTGTGGCACATGCTGCGGGCGGCCAACGCGCCGCGCTATGCGGCCTCCAAGCGCGCGATGGTGCGGCTCGGCGAATACAGCCGCGACCGGCTGGAAGACCTGCGCACCCGCCTGCCGCTCGATTATGACAGCCGCACCGGGGGCACGCTGGTGCTGTTCCGCACGCCGCAGCAGCGCGACGGCTATGCCGCCGATCTTGCGGCGCTCGCCGATCTGGGCGTGCCGGGGCGGCGGCTGTCGCTGGACGAACTGGCCGCACTGGAGCCGAACCTCGCCATCCGCGCGGCGGGCATCATCGCTGCGGCCCACCTGCCGGGCGACGAGACGGGCGACTGCCGCCGCTTCACGCAGGCCCTCGCCGGCCACCTTCAGGGCCGGCCGGGGTTCCGCCTTCTCACCGGCACGGTGGTGACCGGGCTGGCGGTGGCCGGCGGCCGCGTGGCGGCAGTGGAAACCGACGCCGGGCGCATCGCCGCCGATGCCGTGGTGTGCTGCCTCGGCACCGCCACCCCGGCGCTTCTGGCGCCGCTCGGCATTCGCGTGCCGGTCTGCCCGCTCAAGGGCTATTCGCTCACCATCGCCGCCGACAGCGATGCCGTCGGCCCGCGCAGCACCGTTTCCGACGAGACCCACAAGGTGGGCGTCACCTGTCTCGGCGCGCGCATCCGGGTCGGCGGCACGGCGGAAATCGCCGGCTTCGACCTGACGCGGCCGGAGAAGCGTTATGCCGGCCTGTTCCATGTGGTGCGGCAGCTCTATCCGCGCATCCCCGCCGCCGCCCTTGAAACGGCGGAGCGGTGGAGCGGCCTGCGCCCCATGACGCCCGACGGGCCGCCGCTGATCGGGCCGGCGCCGCTTCGCAACCTCTGGCTCAACACCGGCCACGGCACGCTGGGCTGGACCATGGCGTCCGGCTCCGCGGCCATCGTCGCCGATCTCATCGCCGGCCGCCCACCCGCGGTCGATATCGCCGCCTTTGCCCCCGGCCGCTACGGCTGAGGGCCGCTGTCAGGAGAAAAATCCCATGATCGAACGTTTCCACACCTCCGCCCGCATGAGCCAGGCCGTCAGCGTGCCGCTGTCCGGCCGCCTCGTCATTCTGGCCGGTCAGGTGGCCGACGACCGCTCGCTCGACGTCGCCGGCCAGACGGCCGACGTGCTGGCCAAGATCGACCGCCTGCTGGCCGATGCCGGGGTGGACAAGACCGCGCTCGTGTCCGCCAGCATCTGGCTGACCGACATCTCCACCTTCGACGAGATGAACGCGGTGTGGGATGCGTGGGTGCCGGCGGGTCTGGCACCGGCGCGCGCCTGCGTGGAATCGAAGCTTGCCGACCCGCGCCTGCGGATCGAAATTCAGGTCTTCGCGCTGAAGGCCTGAGGCCCGCGGCGCCTGGGGGGCGGCCGGGTCATTCCGCATCCGGCCGCGCCCGTCTTCCGGTTCCTCCGCCCTCAATCCTCCGCCCTCAATCCTCCGCCCCCAATCCTCCGACCCCAGTCCTCCGTCCAGAGTGAAGCGATGAGCATCGAGACCCTGAAAAGCCGGATCGCCCGCGAATTCGGCACCCCCGCCGTGGTGATCGACATGGACGTGGTGGAGCGCAACATCGCCCGCGTACAGGCGGCGTGCGATGCGGCGGGCGTGGCTAACCGGCCGCATATCAAGACCCACAAGAGCCCGGTCATCGCCGCCCTTCAGGTGGCGGCGGGGGCCCGCGGCATCACCTGCCAGAAGCTCGGCGAGGCGGAGGTGATGGCGGCGGCGGGCATCGACGACATTCTGATTTCCTATAACCTGCTGGGCGAGGAGAAGATGGCCCGCCTCGGCCGCCTGCTGGCCGGCGGCACAAAAGTGACCGTGGCGGCCGACAACCCGGTGGTGGTCTCGGGCCTGCCCGCCGCCGCCGCGCAGGGCGGGCGCACGCTGGATGTGGTGGTGGAGGTCGATACCGGCCGCAAGCGCGCCGGCGTGGTCACCGTTGCCGAGGCGGTGGCGCTGGCCCGCGACATCGCCGCCCGTCCGGGTCTCGCCTTCGCCGGCTTCATGCTCTACCCGCCGGAAGACGCCATGGAGGCGACGCAGGCCTTTCTCGACGCCGCCACCCGCGGCGTGCTGGAGGCCGGCCTGCCGGCTCCGCGCATCGTCTCGTCCGGCGGCACGCCCAATGTTGCCAATCTCGGCCGCATCCGCGGCGTGACGGAGCACCGCCCCGGCACCTATGTGTTCAACGACCGCATGATGATGCGCGCCGGCGCCGCGCGGCTGCAGGACTGCGCTCTGGCGGTCTGTTCCACCGTCGTCAGCCGGGCCGAGGCGAACCGCGGCATTCTCGATGCCGGCTCCAAGACGCTGACGGCCGACACCGGCGGCGGGCTCGATGGCCACGGTCTCATTCTGGAGCATCCCGATGCCCGCATCGCCGGCTTTTCCGAAGAGCACGGCATGCTGGATCTGGCGGGCTGCGCAAACCCGCCGGCCATCGGCGATGTGGTGTGCATCGTTCCCAACCATGTCTGCGTGGTGGTGAACATGGTGGACCGGCTGGTGACGGTGCGCGGCGACGAGATCACCGGCACGCTGCCGGTGGCGGCCCGCGGCCGGCTGACCTGACCGGCCCGGTTCTGCGCCGGGCCGTTGATCGCGGTCAATGCGACTGAGTTGCAAAACCTGTTTCTGATGGCGCATAGACTGATGCGGGCGCGCTGTTTCGGGTTTCGGGTGTGATGCTTCTTCGTGCTGTTCGCGGCGGTCTGGCCGCACTGCTGATGCTGGCCGGTGCGGCCGGAGTGGCCGCGGGCGAGCCTGCGCCGTCCGGCCCGGTCCCCGCCGCCGCGCCGGAGGGGGCTGAAAGGCAGCAGACGCTGCAGGCGCTGGGGGCGGCGCTGTTCGACGACGTGAACCTGTCGCAGGACCGCACGCAGGCCTGTTCCACCTGCCACATGCCCGATGCGGGCTTTGTGGATGCCCGCACGCTGCCGGCAACCGGCGGGGCGGTGTCGCTTGGCGATGACGGTCGCTCCATCGGCACCCGCAACGCCCCGCCGGCGGCCTATGCCCGCTTCAGCCCGCGTTTTCATCGCCGTGCCGACGGGCGCTATGCGGGCGGGCAGTTTCTCGACGGGCGGGCCGACGATCTGGCGGCGCAGGCGCTGGGCCCGCCGCTCAATCCGGTTGAGATGGCGCTGCCCGACAAGGCGGCGGCCGTCGCCCGCCTGCGCGAGAACCCGGAATACGAGCGCAGCTTCCGCACCCTCTTCGCCGATGACATTTTCGATGACGAAGAGCGCGCCTTCGCCGCCATGGGCGCGGCAATTGCTGCCTTCGAGCAGACCGATGAGTTCGCGCCGTTCGATTCGCGCTACGACCGCTATCTGCGCGGCGAGGAGACGCTGACGGATCAGGAGGAACTGGGCCGGGTGCTGTTCTTCTCCAACCAGTTCACCAACTGCAGCCAGTGCCACCGGCTGAACCGGCAGGCCGCGGACCCGCGTGAGACGTTCACCGACTACAGCTTCCACAATATCGGCGTGCCGGCCAATCCGGCGCTCGATGCCGCCCTTGGCCGGCCCGTGGCAGACCGGGGGCTGGCCGACAACCCGGCCGTGAGCGACAAGGCGGCCGCCGCCGGGCAGTTCCGCGTGCCGGGCCTGCGCAACGTGGCGGTGACCGGACCCTATATGCACAACGGCGTGTTCCGCGATCTGCGCACCGTCATCGCCTTCTACAACAAATACAACAGCCGGCTGGCGAAACGGCAGATCAACCCGGAGACCGGCGCGCCGTGGGGGCCGCCGGAGGTGGCGGACAATCTGTCCCTGACGGAGCTGGAGAGCGGCCCGGCGCTGGACGACCGGCGCATCGATGCGCTGGTGGCGTTCCTGCGCACGCTGACGGACCGGCGCTACGAACCGCTGCTGCCGGCCGCCGGCAGCGCGGCGCCGTAAGGCCGCCAGCGGGCCCGCGTTTCCGCCCGGCCGGCCGGCGCCCGGCGTCGCACAGCGGCATCCGATGAGCAGGACGCCGCCACAGCAGCAGATTGCCGTTTCCGGGAAGAACACTTTCAGGACGGACGCCGCGCCGCATCGATGCGGAAGCCCTGCGGTCCGCCCGCCGGCCGGCCGGGTCATAAGAGCGCCTGCGGCCGGTCGTGTGCCGGGGCTGCCTTGCGGTTCTGCGGCGCTTGTCCGGTCTGTCTGTTGCCCGCCCGGGCGGCATTCCGCCGCTGACGGGCGCGTTCGGCTGTGCAACCGGCGTCGGGTCTGCGGATCACCCGTTGCCGACCCGGCACGTCGATGCCAAACTCAGGCACAATTGCGATTTCATTCGGCTGAAACAGGAAATTCATACCGATATCGTATTCTCGCGCAATTACGCAATTATTTTATTGATATAATGCTATATCCTCTACCGGAGATGAAAATGAAGGTCACAGTTGCAATTGCGACGGCTGGCAGAAGGGAGGTTTTGTCTGAGACGCTGGAATTTTTGCATAAGAATATTCGCGATATTGACGAGATCGTCATTTGTCCGGCACGGGAAAACGATGTCGACCGGGCGCTTCTGTTCGAGTGCTTTCCGAATGCCCGGATCGTAACGGGCGACATCGGTTCGTCGCCACAGCGCAATGCGATCATGGATGTCGTCGAGACGGATCTGGTGCTGTTTCTCGACGACGATTTTCTGCCGGCCGACGATTATATCGAAGAAACGCGGCGGCTGTTTCAGTCCGATCCCGGTATCATCGCGGCCACCGGGCATGTCATCAGGGATGGCATTATCGGCCCCGGGCTGAGTACGGCGGAGGGAATCGAGGTTCTGGAAGGGCTGGGCCCGAACGACGCCGGCGGACCGGACGAGATTTACAACGTCTATGGCTGCAACATGATCATTCGCGTTGATCTGGCGCGGCAGAACAACATCCGGTTTGACGAGAATCTGCCGCTTTATGCGTGGCAGGAGGATCTGGATTTCTCCCGTCAGCTGGCGCCGTTCGGTCGCATCGTCATCGCGCCGCGGCTCCGGGGGGTGCATCTGGGCACCAAGCGTTCCGGGCGCAGTCCCGGTAAGCGGCTCGGTTATTCCCAGATCGCCAACCCGATCTATCTGGCGACGAAGGGCACGCTTTCGTGGCGGCGCGCGGTGCGGCTCATCAGCCGGAATATTGCCAGCAATGCCGTCAAATGCGCGCGTCCGGAGCCGTGGATCGACCGCAGGGGCCGCCTGTGGGGCAATGTCATCGCGCTCGGCGATCTTTTGCTGCGCCGTCTGGATACCAGACGCGTTCTGGATTTCGAGTAGACCGTCATCGGACGGACGCAGGCGGCATCTGTACGCGGTGCGAGCCTGCGCGGCGTCGGCGTGCCTGGCGCATCGTCGGGGGGGCGCCGGCGTGTGCGGGCGATCCGCCGTCGGCGTGCATTAAGCCCCGTGGCAGCAGGCGGACAGCCGCATGGCAGATACAGCCGCATGGCAGGCATCGCCCGGAATGGCAGGCATGGCCCGGAAAAGACGAATGGCCCGGAAGAGACGACCGGCACCCGGCGAAGACAATAAAAGCGGAGACAATAAAAAAGGCCCGCGAAGCGGGCCTGTCTTTCCGGCCGGAACGATCTGATCTCAGAAGACTGATTTCAGGACTTTTCCGGAAAAACCACCCCCGTTACCCAGGTCGGGTCGGTTGGTGGAGCTGAGGGGAATCGAACCCCTGACCTCTGCAGTGCGATTGCAGCGCTCTCCCATCTGAGCTACAGCCCCG
>NZ_DAISHT010000147.1:0-1460 GCF_036822375.1 Pseudoxanthobacter sp.
GCGCGACGGGTGTAAGAGCCGTCGGATGCCTCGCCTTTCCGCGACGCGGCGATCGTCGATGCCGGACGCGGGACGCGAAACGGCGATGAGGCGCGGCCGTGCGGCGGTGTGCCGGGCGCCGCGCAGAGTTGACCGTCGGAGGCTCCATCGGGGCGACGGCAGGCGCAGCGACCGGTGAGCGACGGGCGGAGTGGTGCGCAGAAGCGACGGGACGCGCCGGCACCCCGTGCGCGAGGCCGGCGCGCGGACGGACAGCGGTATGCCGGGCGCAGCGTTGGTCTTCGGCCTTGTGCGGCGCCGGACTATCGCCGGATCGGGGGGGGGCGCATCGGCCGGCCGGGCGTTCGCCGGGGTCTGTCCCGCGGCCGGCGCGGCCGCTGCGGCGCGGGTCCGTCAGGCGCCGGCGAGGAGCCGGCGGATCGGCGCGAAGGTGCGACGGTGATGCGGCGTTACGCCGTGGGCGGCGAGTGCGGCCTGATGGGCGGCGGTGCCATAGCCTTTGTGACGCTCGAAGTCATAGCCGGGCGTGGTTTCGGCCAGCGCTGTCATCATGCGGTCGCGGGTGACCTTGGCGACGATGGAGGCGGCGGCAATGGACAGCGACTTGGCATCGCCGTCAACAACCGCTTCACCCGGACAGGGCAGGCCGGGCGGCACGTCGCGGCCATCCACGGCGATGAGGCGCGGGGCGGGCCCGCCGGGCAGGGCGGCGACGGCGCTGCTCATGGCCCACAGCGTGGCCTGCCGGATATCCGTCCGGTCGATGCGCGCCACCGAGGCGAAAGCGATGCCGATCCGCGCGCTGGCGACGAGCGCCTCGAAAAGGGCCTCGCGGGCGCGCTCGCTGAGGAGCTTCGAATCGGCGAGACCGGGCGGGACGAAGGCCGGGTCGAGCATGACGGCCGCCGCGACCACCGGGCCGGCCCAGGGTCCGCGGCCGGCCTCGTCAACGCCGCATAACAGGCCGCCGGAGCGCGTCAGGAGCGACAGTTCGAACGCCGGATCCGGTGCGGCCGCCATGCGGGCGGCGCGGCGCGGCTTTGCCGGCCGTTTGCCGGCTGCCGGCTTGTCGGTTGAAGGCTCATCGATTGAAGGCCTGTCGGTTGAAGGTTTGGGCATCGTCGGTCTCCCGCGGCAACAGATCCGCGCCGCTCAGATAGCACGGCAGCCCGCCCGATGGCCTGCCGGACAGCCCGGCCGGATCGGATCGCGACGGTCGCTCCGCCGCCGGCTGTTCTTCCGGCAGGTGCGGTTGGCGGGGCGGTCTTGTCAATCGTTATGCCAACTGTTGCAGATTGTTGTGTCGCAATGCTGACCCGGGTTCGCAGGACGGGAGCTGCCGCGCGCCCGCCGCCGGCTGCGACCGGACGCGCTTGTCCGATCCCGGCCGGACTCATGCCTCGTTCGCTCCGGCGGACGGGAAACCGGTCGTCCGCTCCGATTTGTCGCCACCCGGCCGC